>JAAYHZ010000462.1 GCA_012744235.1 Clostridiaceae bacterium | reverse complement strand
TCACGGTATTGGTCCGGGTGGTACTTTTTTACCAGCTCACGATATGCTCTTTTTATTTCTGCATCGCTTGCAGTCTCTTTTATCCCTAATACTTCATACGGATTTTTCATTCTTTTCCTTTTCTCCTTGTAAAATTTGATCCGTTTTATTCAGCATTCCCAAGTAAATAATGTTTTCGATAATATCTTTGTTTCTGTAAACGTCAATAAAGCGATAAGCTTTCGTCACTTGGTCCAAACAGTTCAGAAGCAAAAATTCCGCTTGTTCCTTAATCTTCTTTTTAAAATCTCCGATATCTGTTTCCCGAGGATTGTACTCGTAACGAGCCAAAAACGGGTTATACCGCTTCTTTTTCGCATCTTGTTCCAAATCGTCGAATGCATCAATCAAATACAGCCATTTACCCAAATTGTAGCCGAACCACTGCACCGCTTCTTGGGTTTCATTCGAAAGCTCCAAAAAGGGCGGACATGATATATAGCGAAGGATATCGGCAAAGGTTTCGGAAACCATATCAATGTTTGGACAATTTTCCTTTTCCAAACGATGCAAATCGGAAAGCTTGTTCGCTACAAAATCGCATAGCTTCGGATTACGCTTTTTGCACCGCTTGAAAGCTCTTCTCAAGGCCGCCATACCCGCAACCGACTTTACGCCTTCACCGTCTTGATAGTGATCCAACATGCTGAACCATGCGAGTATGACATTCACGTCGGAGGCATAATCCGTACTGTCCGAGGAGTGAACGGCGGCCCTTTTTTTCAAGGGATGTCGAATACAACGGTTCATGGAAATACCGGTCTTTGTATTCTTATGCAGGGCATCCAAAAATATTGCATAAAAGGTTGCATCGTATGTTAATGCCATTCTTGCCGACTGCCCCGTCCGCTTGGAAATGGAACGGCAAACGCCGCAGTAATACGCCCTGAATGTTTCGTAATCTCGAATCTTCATTTCCGGCTTCAGGGGATGTATATATCCTAACATAAATCACCTTACCAAAGGATCTTCTTTGGCCTGCTTTTCAATCAAATCACGTTTAATTTTAAAATATTGGTGCGAATATTTGGCCAAGGCAACAAACATCAACAGAACGGATGTCACCAACAGCGTATTGGTTATGAAGGATGCCGGTTTTAAAATGATAATCACCGCGACGGATGTGTTAAAAAAGAAGGTGGCAATCTTCCCGTATATGTTCGCACTCACTACGTATTTTTTGTTTAATAAAATCAAGCCGCCGATTCCCATGATGGTTTCCTTTATCAACACCGTTACCGGAATGAACATGGGGATTAGTTTCTTTACGGCAAGTATGAACAGTGCGGTTAAAAGCAACAATTTGTCAGCCGCAGGGTCGGCGAGCTTTCCGAAGTTCGTGACCATATTGTACTTTCTCGCAATTTTGCCGTCCGCATAATCCGTTATGCATGCCATGACAAAAATAACGCCTGCTTGTAAAAAATGATCATTATACAGTGCATACCCGCAAAATGGTATCAATATTAATCTAATGACGGTTAAAAAATTGGGTAAATTCATTCTCTCCTCAATATTACAATGACAATATTCTTTCCAATTCAATCATTTCTTCATCAACACTTTTTGTTTGCTTTAGTGCTTCCTCTATGTCAAAGTCTACGACTTTACCGTTCTTGTATGCAATCACTCGATTAAGCTTGCCTTCCCGGATATCCTTAACGGCCTTGACTCCCATCCTGCTTGCCATTACACGGTCATTGACGGTGGGGATTCCGCCTCTTTGTATGTATCCTAATATGGTATATCGAGTGGTGATACCCGTACTTTCCTCGATCATTCGGGACAGCTCGGGAACACTGATATCCACACCCTCGGCAACAATGACGTTAAAATCGGTCTTTCCTCGATTTCTGCCTTCCAAAATCGGTCGTATTACGTCTTTTTCATAATCCGGTGTTTCTTCCGGAATCAAAATGACTTCCGCTCCTCCTGCGATTCCCGTATTAATGGCGATATGTCCCGCTTTTCGACCCATAACCTCCAAAACACTGACGCGCTCATGAGAGTATCCGGTGTCTTTGATTTTATCCAAGGCATCCGAAACGGTATTTAAAGCGGTATCGAATCCAATGGTATAATCGGTGCAGCCCACGTCGTTATCGATGGTTGCAGGAATGCCGATGACAGGAATGCCGGCTTTGCTCAAATCCAAAGCTCCTCGAAATGAACCGTCTCCTCCGATAACTACAACCACATCAATACCGAAGATTTTACACATGGAAACCCCTTTAAAAATTCCTTCTTTTGTTTTGAATTCCGGGCATCTTGATGTTTTTAGCATCGTTCCGCCGTGCTGAATAATCCCCGAAACGGCACGCAGGGTCAGCTCTTCCATATCTCCGGAAACAAGGCCGGTAAAGCCTCTTTTGATTCCCATCACTTTATATCCGTAATAAATACCTGCACGTACCACCGCCCGGATTGCAGCATTCATACCCGGTGCATCTCCTCCGCTGGTCAATACGCCGATTGTCCTGATATTACCCATACACCTTACCTCCCAATCCAAACTAAAGACGTCAGAACAATTTCAAACGAATGGTGTCGGACTTTCGATTCCATGTCTTTTCATTACTATGCATGCGAAACATTCGTTATATCATAAATAATTATATCACTTATATAACGTAACACAAGAATAAAATCCTATATCAAGTTTTAACCGATATTCTATTTTATTACAATGTTCTCTTTTCCGAACTTTTCACTCAATATACGGACGACTTGCGGGTCTTCCACATCAATCGTATGATTGTCGTTCAACTTTTCTACCTTCTCCGTGTCACGATAATATACCTTGACCGGCGTTCGTCCGTAGAAATACCGGACGGTACTTTTTAGTTCTTCCAATCTCATCCGGTTGTCCAAACGTACGTACAACGTTTTCTTCTCCGGTGAAACCTGTCGCTTCGGATCGGTCTTCTCCTTGTTTTCGGAAGGACGGGCGGCCTCTAAGACCGCGGAATTCTTACTTATCGTATGATTTTTTTCTTTCAATATCTCCGGATTATCGATAATCCTTTGAACGTCGTAAATTTCATTGCATAAAATCTTGATATCTTCTTCGTCGTCCCGTATATCCAACGTTCCTTTAATCACAACGATTTTGTCATTGGCAAACAAATCGATATTCTCTTTATATACATCGGGAAAAACAATCACTTCCACATATCCGTACACATCCTCCACGTTGATAAATGCCATCAGCCGGTTGCTCTTCGTGGATTTTACCGTCACTTTGGTGATGCTTCCGGCAAAAACTACGCTTTGCTTGTCTTTTAAGGTTTTCGCGGAAGCGGTACCGTTGTTTTCCTCCTTGATGCCGCTTATGATATCGAACTTGTCCTTGGCGGAGAAAGTCACCAAATCCGAAAGCTTTTCCTGGTATTGAAGCATAGGATGGCCGGAGATATAGTAGCCGAGGATTTCCTTTTCCATGGACAGCAATACGGCGGGATCAAATTCGTCGATATCTGGATAGTTTATAACCTCCAATTTCTTTGCTTCACCGGATGTATCGTCAAACAAACGAAGCTGACCTTCGATGTTTCTTTTATTCTCTTGGTTGAACCCGTCTAAAACCTTTTCATAGACGCTAAGCAAGCGAGACCGATAAACGCCCATGGAATCAAATGCGCCGCAACGAATCAGATTTTCCACGCTCTTTTTGTTTACGTCGTGTTTGCTGATTCTTTTGCAAAAGTCCATGAAATCCGTAAAAATGCCGTTCTCTTCCCTCTCTTTTATTATCATCTTAACGGCTTGGGTGCTGACGTTTTTAACGGCGGACATACCGAATCGAATATTTTTCCCGGAAACGGTAAATTCGAATCCGCTCTCGTTGATATCGGGAGGCAGCACTTTAATCTCTTGTTTGTTACATTCGTAAACGTATTGGGCGATTTTATCCGTGTTGTCCAAATAGCTGTTTAGCAGTGCCGCATAAAATTCGACCGGATAATAGCACTTCAGCCAGGCCTCTCGATAACAGATATAGGCATAAGCGGCGGCATGAGACTTGTTAAATGCATAGCTGGCAAAAGCACTCATTCGGTCGTACAATTCCGCAGCGATCGCCTCCGGTATGCCGTTGTTGACACATCCGGGAACGATGACGTTTCCGTTTTCGTCCTTTTCGCCGTAGATGAAAATTTCCCGTTCCTTCATCATGTCGGAATGCTTCTTCTTCGACATGATACGGCGGACCAAATCGGCCCGACCGCTGCTGTATCCCGCCAAATCGCGGCAAATACGCATGACCTGCTCTTGGTAGACGATACAGCCGTATGTCACGTCAAGAATGTCTTTGAGCTTCGGATGCAGATATTGTATTTTTTCAGGATTCTTTCTGTTTTCTATATATGTGGGGATGGAATCCATGGGACCCGGGCGATAAAGGGAAATACCGGCGATGATTTCTTCCAGCTTGTCCGGCTTCAGGTTTTTCAAAAAAGACGTCATACCCGTACTTTCAATCTGGAACAAGCCGGACGTATTCCCTTCCGAAATCAATTGAAATACCTTAGGATCCTCCATATCGATGTTTTCCAATTCGATATCCGTTCCCTTATTGGCTTTGATCATTTTTACCGCTTGGTCGATAACGTCCAGGTTTTTTAAGCCCAAAAAGTCCATCTTTAAAAGTCCTAATTCCTCCAATTCGTTCATGGTAAACATGGTCACCATGTTTCCTTCTACTTGCTGCAGAGGAACGTAATTATCGATGGATTTCTTCGATACCACGATGCCGGACGCATGAACCGACGAATGCCGAGGCATTCCTTCGACCTGCATGGACATATCGAAAAGCTCGCGAATTTCCATATCCTCAAGATAAAGCTTTTTTAAAAGTGGATTTTGCTCGATAGCTTCTTCGATGGAGAGTCTACCCATGGAAGGCAGCATTTTAGCGACGGAATCCACCCTCGAATAGGGAATTCCCATGGCCCTTCCAACATCCCGAACAGCGGCACGGGCGCCTAAGGTACCGAAGGTGATAATTTGTGCCACATTGCTCTGGCCGTATTTATGAATGACATAATCGATTACCTGCTGTCTTCCGAAGGAAGAAAAGTCGCTGTCGATATCCGGCATGCTCACCCGTTCGGGATTTAAAAAACGTTCGAAAATCAAATCGTGCTTTAAAGGATCCACGGTGATAATATCCAAGCAATAGGATACCAAGCACCCGGCCGCGGAGCCTCTTCCGGGTCCGACGGTAATATTGTTGCTCCTTGCATATTTGATGTAGTCCCAGACAATGAGGAAATAATCTACGTATCCCATTTGTCGAATGACCGAAAGCTCGTATTTCAGACGGCCGTAAATACTCTCGTCCTGAAGAGACTCTTTACCGTATTTTCTTATCATTCCATCGGTGGCCAATTTCTCCAAATATTCATAAGCATCCGTGTTATCCGGAAGCTTGTATTCCGGTAAATGCCGATTGGAAAAGTCCAATTCCACGTTGCACATATCCGCGATTTTCACGGTATTTTCAATAGCTTCCGGGACGCAGGGAAAGTGAGATTTCATTTCCTCAGGAGATTTTAAATAGAATTCGTCCGTTTCAAAGGACATCCGGTCCGTATCGTGAACGGTGGTTTGGGTTTGAATGCACATGAGGATATCGTGCATTTTGCTGTCTTCCCTGTTGATGTAATGGACGTCGTTGGTGGCTACCAAAGGAATACCGGTTTCTTGAGAAAGCTTGATCAATTGGGCGTTGACCTTGTTTTGCTCCGTAAGACCGTTGTACTGCAACTCCAAATAGAAGCGGTCTTTCCCGTAGAGTTCTTGGAAATCCAACGCCATTTTTTTCGCATCTTCGTATTGGCCGTTGAGAAGAAGCCTCGGTATATCTCCTGCCAAGCATGCACTCAAAGCAATCAAGCCTTCACGGTATTCTCGCAATAATTCCATGTCCACACGAGGCTTGTAATAGAAGCCTTCCGACCAAGACCGAGTGACCAGCTTGATTAAATTATGGTACCCGGTATCGTTTTCAGCCAGCAGCACCAAATGCCCGTAATCGCTGTCTGCATCCTTATCCTTGTCGAATCGGCTTCTTCTTGCGGTATACACCTCGCATCCGATAATAGGCTTGATTCCCTCGTTTTTACACTGCTTGTAAAAAGCCAAGGTTCCGTACATGGCACCGTGGTCCGTCATGGCCAAGGCATTCATGCCCAACTCCTTTGCTCTTTTCGGCAAAAGGCTGATTCTTGCCGCTCCGTCCAACAAGCTGTATTCCGTATGTAGATGTAGATGCACAAAATTACTCATTCCGGCCTCCAAAATTCCATTTTACGTTCAACCGAAAAAACCTCCGAACCGTTACGTTAATTATAACATGGGTTCGGAGGTTTTATAATTAGAATCCGATTAAAAAGAAGGTTTTACGCCGCTTGTTTTACAAGATGATGCATATGAGACTGCCGTTGCTTTCGTTAAGGATTCTTTCCAAGGTTTCTCGCAGCTTAATTTGTGCATCTTCCGGCATTTTTAAAAGCTTATTATTAAGTCCTTCGATAACCAAATCATGAAGGGATTTTCCGAATATGTTGGACTGCCACATCAATTCCGGTTTTTCTTCAAATTCGTTGATAATATGCTCCGCCAGCTCCTCCGACTGTTTTTCCGTGCCTACCAAGGGAGCTACTTCCGTTTCGATATCCGCACGGATTAAATGAATGGAAGGAGCGGTGGCTCGTAGCTTTACACCGAAACGACCGGCTTGCTTGATAATCTCCGGCTTTTCCAAGCTCATTTCATCTAAGGCCGGCATAACAATACCGTAACCGACGGTTTTCGCTTGGTGCAGTGCGTATTCGACCTGCTTGTATTGAACTTGAATATTTGAAAGCTCCTTGATACAATTCATCAGCTTTCGCTCGTCGCTGACATCAAATCCGGAAATATCGCACAGGGTCTTGTAGAACAAGCTTTCACTTGCCGTCAATTGAATATTGATAAATCCGGAGCCGGGCTTAATGGCTTTCACAAAGGCATTTTCCACGATTTCCGGTTCCATGAGTCCTTGTTGCAGCCGATCCCGCGCCTCTCTCAGCTTTCGGATATTGGAAAATGATTTTATACATAAATTACGGTATTTTTGCTTCAGTTCGTAGTCGTCATCCAAGCTATCCACCCAAGAAGGAAAATCAAAGTAGATATCATTGACGGGGAACTCCATTAGAACCATGTTCATGATGTCATTGACTTCGGATTCTCTCATATTCAATGCATCTACGCACTTGACCGGGACTTGGTAGGTTTCCGCAAGCTCCGCCGCTATTTTTTTCGTTTCGGGATCGTCCGGCCTTGTAGAGTTGAGAAGAACCGCAAAAGGCTTCTTTCTCGCCTTAAGCTCTTCAATTACTCTTCTTTCGGCATCGATATAGGCGTCTCGGGGGATCTCGGTGATGGATCCGTCCGTAGTTACGACGATGCCGATGGTGGAATGATCTTGAATGACTTTTCTCGTGCCGACTTCGGCAGCCTCTTCAAAGGGTATCGGGGAATCGAACCATGGCGTGTTTACCATTCTCGGTGCGTTGTCCTCTATGTAGCCTATCGCCTCTTTTACGATGTACCCGACACAATCAATCATACGAACGCTAAGACTGATATTGTCTTCCATATTGATTTCAACGGCTTCGTTCGGGACAAATTTGGGCTCTGCAGTCATAATGGTCCTGCCGGTACCGCTTTGAGGCAATTCGTCAATTGCACGGGCTTTGTCGTATCCGTTCCGAATGTTCGGAATGACCTTCAAATCCATGAATCTTTTAACGAATGTGGATTTTCCGGTTCTTACCGGGCCAACTACACCTATATACACATTGCCGTTTGTCCTTTCTGCGATTTCGCCGTATATGTTATATTCCATTCAAATTCCCCCTTGATTCATTAAAACTTGTACCATAACAAATATATGTGGGAAATGAATGTTTATACCTATTTAAAGAAAAAAGACGGCGTTATTTTATAAATTGTACGCGAATGAGGATAAAATATGTGCGAAGGCCGTACAACACGAGTGAAAGCAAAACGGGCCTATGGGTGATAATATCAAAGAAACCTAAAAAGGGATTTCGAATGGTCTTTTTTAATTTTACTTGAGGGTTCAACGCTTTTATGGCCATGAGCAGCAGGAAAATGACGGCCAAAGAGACAAGACATTGCAGTAAAATCCCGAAAAATTCATCCGGGGAAATACGGACAATGGCCGGAGCATCGGGTTTGCTCGCAACAAACATCATGGTATGGGCAATGGCGTTGTTGAGAAAATGGGCTAAAATACCGGCATAGATGGAATTGGTTCGCAAAACCACATAGCCGATAATAACGCCGAAGAAAAAGGGTGCCAAAATATTGGTCAAATCGAAATGAAAAATCGAAAAGAATATGCCGCCTGATATAATGGCGGAAAAAGCGCCTCTTCGGTTGTAGGCGTTAAGAAGGATTCCCCGAAGGAAATATTCCTCGCAAACGGCGGGTATAAATGCCACAATGAAAAGGCTTAGGATGAATTCTCTTGCATTTTTCGGCAAAGGAAGGTCCCTTGCAGGAATATCCCCTACATGCTGCAGAAAGTAATAGGAAATGCTGTTTACCGAGCTTAAGAAAACATACAACGGAACGCTCAGTAGAAGGATGATAATCAGATTCTTGAACTTTAACGTGTTGAAGCGAAATCCGTAGGGTATATTCAGCCGGTATATCAACGTGTAGATTAAGGCGGGCAGCAAAACCAAAACAATCTCATTGTAAAGAATGAGAGGATATGTGTAATCGTCAAACATGTTGTTGGCCACATCCAAACCGTAAAGCTCAATTTGAAAGTTAATATAAAGGGTAAAGGCCAATCGGGAAATCAAAAAAAGGGTACAGAACACAAAAAACAGCTTGTTCGCTCTTGTTACCGTATTCTCCTTGTTATAATCCAACTCCACTATTTTCATTGTAATAGACCCGCTTTTCACTGATTAATATATCCGTCGGGATATCGTAATCCCGCTGAAAATGATCGTCGACGATCTGAAATTCGTATGCAAACCCCACCTTGATGCAATCCGGCTTCACTAGTGTCAAAAACCGATCGTAAAAGCCTTTCCCGTAGCCGATACGATAACACTTTCGGTTGAACACCACTCCGGGCACAACCAAAAGGTCGATCCTTTTCGGATCCCAAACATATTCGAGAGCGTTTTTCGGAACCCGAATGCCGAAGCGGTCCGTGAAGGATTCGTCCGGTAAAAGCTCCGCTTTTACGGCATGCATATTTTTATCGTCTATACAGTAAGGCAACAAAAGATTTTTACCGTCGGATAAACAGGCACGGTTCAAAACCTCCGTCGGAGCTTCGTTTCGAAAATCCATGTAGCTCATAACCGTTTTTGCTTCCTTATACAGAGAAGAATCCAAGAGCTTTTGGCATATAATCCGCCCCAAACGCTTTTTTGTTTCTTCATCCAAGCCTTTTCTTACGGCAAGAATTCTTTTTCTTAACGTTTCCTTATCCGTCATATCTAAAACTTTACCAACCCGAAGTATTCGTTTAGGAAATAGAGTACGGCAAACCAAAAGACGAAAAACAAGAAGTATTGAAATATATACACTCTTCCCTTGTATTTTCCGTCTTTGCTTTTACCCTGCAAGAACAACACAAGTCCGGTGATAAGTCCGGCCAATTGACCGACCAAGGGAATGAACACCATAAGTCCGAACAAAAACAAGCCTGCACCGGTCGTGGAAAGGGCTCTTCTTTTCGGAAGAACCTCTTCGGTCTCGAGGCAATTCGAAGGCTCCGCATCTTCCCTTGGTTCCGGTTCAATGCTCGGAATATTTTTGTTTTTCCTTCCGATGAGGCTGCCGCATGCGGCGCATCGAAAAGCTCTTTGCTTTACCGCCGCATGGCAATAGGGGCAGCGCCGATCCGTGTCTGCCATAAAATCATTACCTTAATCCATATATTTGATGTTGTCTTTGTATTCTTTTAAAATGCGAGCGTTGTGCTCGTCTCCTCCCTCCATGTTCGCACTGATAAACACGGGAGGAACTAAGCCTTTTTTCACGACTCGGTCCACCGTCTCGGCCAATATGGCATTCAAGATGGCGGCTCCCGAAACCGTAGAAGAAGCGGCTACCTTTTGATCGAACCCTTCAATCTTGCAAACCGTGTCACCGATGCTTCCGCAATTGTCCAAAAGGTAATCGCATACTTCAAACAGCCTTTTTCCGCTGCTGTGTCTGGATGTAACCGATTTCGAATATTTCACGTTGGTTAAGGCCACCACGGTTACACCCGTCTTTCTTGCTTCTATCGCCATTTCCACCGGTACGGCATTCCTTCCGGATACGGAATGGATAATCAACACATCTCCTTCTTTGATTCCGGAGGATTTTAAAATCGTTTTCCCGTAGCCTTCCAACCGTTCCATATCGGTGGTCATGGTCACCGGACGAACCTCCAAGGTCAGCCCCGGTGGAAGAATGGGATTGATAACCGCCAAGCCGCCGGTTCTGTAAAACATTTCTTGCGCCAATATACCGGCGTGGCTGCAGCCGAAAACAAAAATATTCCGAGCATTGAACCGGAACCAAGGGAAGATGCGGAGCCTTCGAATTGCCTCGAGACCGAAG
>JAAYHZ010000461.1 GCA_012744235.1 Clostridiaceae bacterium | reverse complement strand
GCCGAGAACCGTGTAGGGAGTAAGCTCCGTATAATCGGCTTTTTGCATGGTTTTATACGTATCAAAGGTAGTGAACTTGTGGCTTATGCCGTCCCTTAATCCCGTTGACGTAACGGCTTCAACGATCCATTCTCCTTTGCCTGCCTTCAATTCGGGCATTTGGATATTCGCTCGTTCAAAGGCACGCCCCGTAGCGGTAGCCACCGTTTCTCCGGTTAAATTGTCTTTTACTCGGTAGGTGATTTCGTCCCCGGGTTTTAATTCCGCTCCGTATCCGGTTACCCCTAAAACGGGTAGGTCACCCGTTAAGAAGGTTTCGCTTGCCGCAATGTTGATGAAAAACGGCAAGGTTACATCCAACTGCATGATTTCCGTACCGGCCTTCAAGTCCGAGGAAACGCCGGATAAGGTAATTCTCCATTGCGTGATATTGTCCGGCAGCTTAAAGCTTACAAAGCCTTTACCGTTTTCGTCCAAGCGCACGGTCTTGAATACGGCCGTATCTTTAAAATCTTCACGTATCGCCGTTTCTTGTTGGGCGGCAGGAGCTATCGACGCCTTATTCTCCGCCAATCCGAATGAAACGGATTCATCTCGGGTCCAAGCCGTACCGTCGGCCACATCCCTTCCGCTGTTGGCATGGGACCTAAATTCCCAAACCAAGCCGAAGGATACGTTTCGGTAAAGCTGCTCCAGGGTATTTACATACCGATCGTTCAAAGCGAACAGCGCCTCGTCCACGATGGAGAGATTGACAATGGCTCCGGCCCCGTTTTCCGATGACAGTTTGACCGTAACGGTTTCACCGGGCTTGTAGGTCTTTTTATCCGTTTCCGCCGTCAAGGACAGTCGATTGTCCGAATAATCGTAGGGTATAATCAATTGATGCGATACGATGTGCACTCGGTTGTTGAACCATACGCCGTATACGTAAATGTTCGGAGCGTATTTGTCCTCCATGGTAAATTCGAAACGAGAATCGTCCTTCACATCCCATTCCAAATAGCCTCTTGCGGCCTTTACATACAGGAATCTACCGCCCTCCAAGGCTTTCTCGCCGTATTTGTACGTCAATCCCACGATTTCGCCCGATTTGTAGTTGTCCTGTTCCTTATCCTTTTCCAACCGATAGTATTGGTACTGCTCCGGATAATAGGCGTAAGCTCTTGCGGAACCGGATACATAAATGTTGTCGTACTTAATGGATCTTCCGGCCCGGTCCTTTGTTCTTATATTGACGGTGTAGTAGCCTTCGTCAACGTCAAGAGGCGTAAACTCCGTTTTGGCGATACCGTCTTTGTCGGTTTCCATCGTAAAGGTTGTCACCGTTTCGGTACGGAGCTTGTATTCGTAACGAGGATACGTCACCTTGTTGATGTAGTCGTAATATTTTCCTACCTCGATTCGGTCCCAGGTATTCCACAGGACGGTTCCTTCAATCTTATGACCTTTTAAAGGTGCGCCTATATAGTCGCCCTTTTCATCGGCATTGTATTTGTCCAAATCGATCAGGTTGACTCGGACCTCCACCGTTCCTTTTGCCGGAGCGTCCTTATCTTCCTTTTCGATATAGGCGTTTGCTTGGACATGGATGTCATTGACAAACACCATGACCGAATGATTGGCGGATATTTCTCCGGATTCCGGCAGCTAGGCGTTTGCATAGAAGTACAGAGTATAAATTCCTTGTACACCGTCTTTGGCATCGGGTATGAAGGATACCTTTGCATCTCCGTTCGCATCGGTAGTCACCTCGCCCTGCACGTATTGATTGCCGGGATAAAAGTTTATATTGTATTGAATAGCCAAATCGGATACCGGAGTACCTTCGAAGAAGGCCGCATGTATGGTAAAGACAACCGGTTCTCCGTTTTTGATGCCTTTTTTGTCGGAGGATACTTCAAGGGTATAGGCAGGCTTCACGTAGTCTTGTACGGTGATGTAGCTTCTTGCCAATACCGTATCCTTGTCTTTCACGGTGATGCCGTATCCGCCCTGCTGCAAATTCGGGATTTTGATCTCCCCTTGGTACATTCCGTCCGTCACTTTCACCGTGACTTTTTCCATGGCCGATCCTTGGTAGCCGGGACCGGGCCATATGAGGGAGGATTTGTACAAAGGAATGTAATAGGGAGAGGAGATTTCCACCGTCACCTCTTCGGGAACTTGAACTTCTTTGTCTCTTTCCTTTAAAAAGCCCCAGAAGGAGACGATATCATTCGGTTTGTATAATTGTCTGTCCAATTGGAACGTGCTCCAATAGTCTTCCGAGTAATCGCTGAAATAGCGATAGCCGTAATAGGAGTCGTAAATCCGATAAACGTTTTCATAACGAATTACCGTATTGTCGCCGCCTTTCGTAACAAGCATATAGGCTATTCCGGTTTCTTCGTCAACGTTCAATATGTCGGGATTGAATTTGGCGATGCCGTTTTCGTCGGACGTCACCTTCGAGGCGGTTCCTACCGCTTGAACGGTTGCATTATTAACCCCTCTTCCGGATCCCACGGTATTAAGCCAAACCAAAGCTTCCTTGTCGGTAACTACCGAGTACACCCCGATATCCGTGACTTGAAGCAGGGTTTGGAATGTACGGTCTTCCCATTTGGCATTGACGAGGTAAAACCCTTTCGGCAGTTTTTCCGGCAAGCGAAGGAAATTGTCTTCCTCCGTCTTGTTCTGCGCAGGGAAAACCTGCTTGAAGGACATCACTTTGTTCAAGCCTTTTTCCGACAACAAATTATTTTGGTACGAATAGGAAGCCCACATCGGCACCTTGTCTTTTTCTTTTAAGGCGTCCAAGAATTTTTGTACATTGCCATAAGAATAGATTTCGGCTTCAACCGTCATGTCTTCCGGGGTTTTTTCACCGTATCGATTGTAAATATAGTAGTAGACCGGAATGAAAGGAGCTTCGTCGGAAGCCGCATCGTTTAAAACGTTGGTAAAGCTGAACCATCCCTTATCGTATATGCTCACGGATGTTTCTTGAGGTTGGGTTTCAAAAGAAAATACAAAATCTTCTTGAAGAACTTTATCCGATCCTTCTAAGGGTAATCCTTTTTTCAGCGTTACCGTGTACAAGGTTCCGTATTCCAACTCTTTTTCCGGAACAAAGACCGCGGTGCTGCCATGGCGTTCGAATTTTCCCGGTACGCTCGGGGTAATGGAAAAGAAAGAATCGATGACTTGATAACCGTCCAGATT
>JAAYHZ010000460.1 GCA_012744235.1 Clostridiaceae bacterium | reverse complement strand
ACCTCCCCGTGCTCTGTAGTATACCTGCATACCCACTTATATTTTACTACAGAGGGTGGCTTAAGTAAAAATTTTTCATTCTATTTTGTGCCTTGAGCACAGCGAAAGGAATGTGATGTTAATATGGTTAAAAGAACACATGATGATTTATCGAAGCAATTGAATTTGTTAACAGAAACGATTATAAATACTGTTCCGGTAAGAAAAATTTTTCTTTTTGGTTCATATGCTAAAGGTACTAACCGTGATGATTCAGATATTGATTTGTATATAATTATATCTGATAACATAGAGATTAGAGAAATAGACGTAATGAAGAAAATCCGTAAAGCAATAAGAGATAAAAAAACAAAGCCTGTAGATATAATTGTTAGCAAAGAAAATAATTTTTATCGGCGAACAACATACCCTACTATCGAACAACAAGTTATTAAGGATGGAAAGTTATTATATGGTTAGTGATAATAAAGATCTTACGCAAGAATGGTGGCAGATTGCTTATAGAGACTTGATATGTGCTCAAACTTTATTTAGTGTTCTTGGTAAGATGCAAATATCAAATGTGTGTTACCATTGTCAACAATCGGCTGAAAAGTACCTTAAGGGATATCTCGTTTTTTATGGAATAACACCGGAAAAAACCCATGATTTAGATCACTTATACCGAATATGTAGAGAAATCGAATCAAGCTTTGATAATATAGCCGATCAATGTTCGGAATTAACAGCCTACGGCGTAGAGCCAAGATATCCTTTGGGGATAGTGTTAAACGAAGAGGATGCAAAACAAGCCATAGAATGTGCAGAAGCGATTAGAAATTTTATAACAAGTCTGGTTCCGGAAATAAAAGATATTCCTGATGTCTAAGAATATGATAAATATCCGAGGTGTTGAATGACATGAGTTTTGTAGTTAAAAGAGGAGATATATATTATGCGGATCTAGAGAAAAGGAAAAAAATTTTTCAGAAAAAGATAAAAGACCGGTTATTGTAATTCAGAATAGAAACACACTAGAAATAGCTCCTACATTTATAGTCAAGGATAGAAAAAGTAAATTTGCACAGCAGATAGAGGAGTTAGAACCTTCAGAATTTGTAAAATTCAGATTACTTTTGGAGAGAATTATATTAACATTTCTAAGTGGCACTAGAACAAAGTAGCACTCTAAAATAGAAAAAAAGCTGAATATACCTTTTTTCTATATGCTATCTGTCATTATTATTATGCAGTAGATATTAGAATACTCTCAAAGTTGTATTCTTTAAAAGTAAAATAACATCCGTGATAAAGAAAATATGTAGACCATATCGATTCAGTCACGAACCGTTTTATCACCGGAAAGCAGTACTTTCCATATGGCGACAATTAAGTCGTTAAAGGATCCGGTATTGGCGTGATCGGTATCATTTTTACTGTTGAATTCAATTTCATCACCGTCAATAAATCTGATGTTGAGTGACCTGCAGTAATCGGAGATATTAATATACATACTGAGATTCTTTGAAAAATACAGGTCGGTATGAACTTCTCCTTTTTCATAGGTCACTTTTATTATTTGCTTTTTATCGGTAAACAAGAACAACTCCACTTGTTTGTCATTCAAAAACAAATTTTTAGGATAAATTACCTTTATACTATTCGGATCAAACAATTCGTTTACTTCCTTGAGCATAAAATACAAGGGCTTCGCTTGAGGGATATCGGTGATATAAAAATTGGCTTTTGCGTATTTCTCCAAACGATCAATTGTGATTTCCATAAATATCCTCCTTTCCGTATACTGCTTAGCAAAGTATACCGTTAGCTAAATATATGTTTCCTTCCTTTCTCCCATTACAACGTCCGTGTTGTAAATTGATAAAACTCTTCCGACAAAATGTTAAGTTTAAAAATCATGCAAGCAAATTGCTATTTGATTAAGCATAATTATAACATAATGTCAATAAATATACCGATTTTCTAATAAAAATCATTCCATGTTTTAAATGGTCAAAAATATTAGTTAAAGTTATTGTCTAAAATATATTCTTGGTACTAAAGATTTCTCATATATACTCGATAAATAAACGAAGGTATTTATAAATTATAAACGTGCAAAAATGATTCGTGAATACTTCCGGAAGGAGTCCGCAAAACGAGAACCATAACCCTATTATCGGAAGACGTACACGTTTTTGTAGATGAAAACATTTTCCTTCTCATAAAAGAGGGTTACTATATTTAAAAAATGAAATGAACAGAATACGCATACCGGACACCGACGAGGTAGCTTCCTCTTTTGGTTTCTTCAAGTTTTTGAACCCCTTATGTTTATCTGCAGAAAGTAATAATTAGCGACTGTCGAGGTGTCCGGGCAAGCCCTCTTCTCGGAAGCTTCTAAGGTAAAGCAAGGATTTTTAGGAACTTCCAACGTAGGTGCGGCGAATCGGTTGATATGGTTGATATACTCTCGAAGAATGTATCAAGCATAACGAATAGTATTATAATAAAAAAAAGGTGAACGAATGGATTGTCAGAATAGTAGAGTGTAGGAGAAGAGGGCGCGGCAATTAACAAGAGGGGAGTGAGAGTATGAAAATTAACCCGATTAACCCCATGGATATCGTATCCAAGTACAAAATGAATTCCGTAGCCGGAAAAAAGCAACAGGATGTGATTCGGGAAAGCGACAAATTGGAGCTTTCGGATGAAGCAAAAGCCTATTTGACCGCTATGAAAGCGGCTAAAGCACAAGGGGAAGACATTCGGACGGAAAAAGTAGAAAAGATCAAAAAGGCGATTGAAAACGGCACTTACAAAGTGGATAGCAAAGCCGTAGCGGAAAAAATGATTAAGGACAGCAAAAAAATACGTCCATAAAGCATAAAAAAGATTTTCAATATTTCATGAAATTATCGATTATGTGATAATGAACGATGCCGTAAACGGTACCTATACGGTATCGGGAAATCACCCGATCCACATCTTCGAATTTGATATATCAAAAGAAATTTAGTCAACGCCTAGACCAAAGCCCGGATCGTATGGACAAAGCCGGAATTGAAAAATTGAAAAATTGTGATAAAAAAAGAAAATAAATAGATAAGAAAGTGTAAATGATGAACAAAAATTTTATGGCATGGTTGCCGATAATCGTGATATAACATACGGAGGTAGGAACAAATATGGAACTTGACGAAAGGATTTATAAAGAAAAAGTGATTTCTTTCAAAAAAGGATTACCCGGACTGGAAAACCTTCATGAATATGTTCTTTTAACTCCCGATGACCTTTATCCGATCTATATACTTCAATCGGTAAAGGAACCCGGTATTCTTCTTCCGGTAATCAATCCTTTTGATATCGATGAAAACTACAAAGCTCCTATCGGAAAAAGAGATTTTGAAGAATTGAATATAGCCGAGGATGATGACGTCTTGATTCTAAACGTTGCCGTCATTCCTTCGGACATTCATAAAATGACGGTAAACTTGGCTGCTCCCATTGTTATAAACACAAAGACGTTAGTCGGAAAACAAGTGATACCGGATGGCACAAGCTATTCCATACGGGAGCCGTTATACCAAGCTTATATTAAATTAAGGAACGGTGGTGAAGACTCATGCTCGTGCTGTCCAGAAAGAAAGGTCAATATATCATAATCGGTGAGAATATAAAGGTTACCATTTTGGATGTCGGTGAAGATCGGGTCAGCATCGGTATTGACGCACCGAGAGAGATCAATATCATCCGCGGGGAGCTTCTTGAAGAAACAAAGCAAACCAACCTTGAAGCCGTCTCTTCTTCTCTTTCCGCTTTAAACGGGTTAAAGAAAGTAGAGGACAAAAAAGATAATTAAACGATATACACAACTTAAAAAAGCCAAATGAAAAAGGAGAAGAAAGTAATAACGCAACTTCTCTTTTTTATTTGCATTTTTTTAAATTTGGTTTGATGGAACAGGGATTATCACGGCTTTGTCTTTCGATATATTCTCCTCCATACCTATCTTTACATCCTTGAATCCATTGTTATTGACCGGTTTCCTGACCCCCTCTTTAAACCTTGAAAACCATTCTGCGTCATTATTGAATTTCAATAGCTTTCCGTATTTGATGCGAATGTTATAATCCATCTGTACAAGGCAAATCTTCAGACTATTTTATTTAATCGATTTAAATAGTTAAAGGTTTATGAATTTATTCGAAATACCGAGTTGAAAAACATGCCGAGCAAAATGTAATTGATCAATTTGATTAAGATGTTGAGGACGGCAAAATTGAAATTGTCACCAAACAATATCTAAAAAGTATAGGAATGTATTAGGTATTTTCAGAGCACATGGAAGAATTAAGAATTCTTTTTGATGGAGGAGATCTTGGTGAGGCCTGTGCTATCGCTATGGCAAAAACCCTAGGTTGTGCTTGTCTTGTAACTGATGATATAAAAGAACGAGGTCCTTATTATACATTGATGAAGACACTGGATTCTGAAGTTATTCCATTCACGTTTTATGAGATTTTGTTTCCGGACTATTTGGAAGCCAGAATGTCAGAAAATGAATTATTGGAAGTATTTGATAATATCTGTGCTATATCCGAATTGCCTTGGGACATTTTATCAAAGTTGAAGCTATTTATAAAACGTTTTTGGATAAACCCATATAACAAAAATGAAGTAGAATGGATGAGGAAGTTTTGCAATAATAAAGGTATAACCGATCCAAGGGCTCGTATTGCAGTACTACGGGATTACATAAACAAAGCAATAAAGCAAGAATAACGTAGAAACTATCCTCCGATGTGGTAAAATAAACCTGAATAAAATATAACCATTCAAGGAGGTTAACCATGGCACGAAAAAGCATCCGCATTAACGGAATCGAATATATCGACGGGCAAGTTCATCTTTACATCGTAAGAGGGCAGCAGTTAAAAGATACCACGTCGGATCAATTAAATTTTCGAATTTATCGAAAACAAGAAGACAATTATCTGCAAGGTTTTGACTACCAAGAATATTTCGATAACATCGATTGGAAAGAAGCCGAACTCATCTATGAGGGTCCCGTAGAAAGGAAAGAACGGTTTCATTTTGTTTTTACCGATAGCAATGTAGAATTTTTAAAAGTCTATTCCTATTGGGCGGCTTATGAAGAAGATGACGTACCTGCAGGTCCCGCCGTTGTCTCTGTTCGTGATCCTCGTGTTTGGTGGTCGTTTAGCCGTATTCAAGAAACGTTAAAAAGAATTTATGATGCTTATCCCGGTGAAAAAAGCATGAAGGTTTACGGTCGATCCACGAGGAAAAAACCTCTTACGGGACTTAGGATCGGAAATCCCGAAAAGGTTGTCGGACTTATCGGCACGGTTCATGCCGGAGAATCCGGTCCCGAACTGTTTTTAAGTGCCATGGAAAACATCGTGAAGGAATGTCCCGAGCTTTTGGATGAGGTTGGTATTGCCGTTTTACCGTCGGTTAATGCCGATGGTAGAGAGGATATGGTTCTAGGATATCCTCATTATGTCCGATGCAATCCCAACCAAGTGGATTTAAATAGAAACTTCGATGCTAGCTGGGAAGAAATCGACTATACATACGGTTTAAATACCTCCATCTTAGGAAGTGCTACATATCGAGGACCCTATCCCGGATCGGAAGACGAAACCCAAGCCGTTATGTCATTCATCGACGATATCCGCCCGAAAGTCATTTTCGACGGACATTGTTTGGCCTCCATATGCTCGGATTGCTTTTTAACGGCGAAATCGGCAAAAGACGATTCTGCCTTTAATGATTTGGGTAAAAAATTCTGTACCGCATATACCAAAGGCTTCCGAGATGTGGAAAAGGAAGGTATCCGCTATGTCTTCGGATGTACCGCAGGAAGCGTACCGGCTTATGCATATGAGAAATATCGGATTCCGGCATTCGATATGGAGTTTCGTCCGGTGAAAGATGAAGCAAGAGAACGTAGTTGTATCAATGGAAATACGACATTTGATTTATTAGACGAATTTATAGAATACCATACAAAAGGTATTGTTCATGTTTTGGAACTTTTAAAAGAAATGTGAAGGCGAACCTCGTGTTCGCCTTCACATTATAATCATCTTATAATCAACTTATTATCCGTGTTGGAAGATCACAAATCCTTCGTCGTTGTTAAATACTTTTTCGATAATTTCACCTAAGCCTGCACTATACAACGCTTCAATATAGGCTTGCCATTCGGCGTTAATGTCCGCAACTTGTCCTTTGTCGACGCGATTATAAAAATCATTGCGAACAGCGTCTATACTGCTGCTGTATTCTTGGTTCAATTTATCGTAGACTTCCCATGTTTCGTCCGTCATCCACATACGGTCAATAATTTTATCAGGCCATATGAGGTATTGGTCCCAATTGTTCGCTTCCTTAAACCGTTGATAGAAGTTATTAAAGTAGGTTCCTGATGTGAATAATTCCATGTCCATCAAGAACTTGTTAGAATTAAAGCGGAACATGACGGCAGGAGTCCGATATTCTTCCGGTATCTGGTCATCGCCAAATCGGAAAATAGAGCTCTTGTACGGTTCGCCTTCCCATTTCCAATGGATTCCTTCGATTCCGTATTGATAACGCAGATAAGTTTCTCTGCTGTCAAAATGAGTGTATTCCATAAATTGAAGAATACGAATCAGCTTTTCATCGGATACGCCGGCACCGAATGTCCATGATGCACCTGTTACAGGGTGCATACGGTAGCGGGAATTTCCGCCGATACCCATGGGCCCTTCAAAACCGGGGAAGAATAGGATCTTTGCTTCGGAGTCTTTTAACAACAGGGGACCCGGAGGATTGATGGTCAAAGATACTTCTACATCCGCACTGAATATGAACTGCTTGTCGAATTCGTAGAATCCGTGAACTCCCATGTTGTTGATCATCTTCTTTTCAGACAGCCAAGCCTCTTGTCCGGGCAGTTTTCGGATATAGCCTTTTTCCAATGCTTCCTTGCGCCATTGCAGAAAATCACAATATCCTTCAAAAGCGTAATAGGGAACGATATCTCCGGTTAGCTTGTCTTTATACAAATAGGTTGGGTTATTTCCGGCCATTCCAAATGTACCTAATGTCAACCAGCTGTGCATATGAAATCCGAGGTCGATGGCGAAGTAGGTGTTGTCTTGTCCGTCACCGTCCGGGTCATCCTCCGTAAATGCACGATTCATATGCAGGAATTCGTCGTATGTAAATCTTCTGTTAGAAAAGTACATTCTGCCTGCAAAATCTCCTTTTCCGTCATAAGCGGATTGAGGTACCCATTCCACAAGATCATTGATTTCATAGCCTAACTTTTCGAGCCAGTCTAACCTGAGGCCGTAATTGAAATAACACCATTCGGCTAAGCCGGTTACCATGGAAAGACCGACATATTCGTTTTCGGTGCCCTCGATTAGGTTAACGGTAAAAGCTCCCGGGTATTGCTCTAAAAGCGCGTAGTAAGAGGGCATATACTCCTTGACCATATCCATGTTCACCGAGCGGTGTAATCCTTCTTCGTACGCCCAATATCGGTCAACCGGAGGATACCATGCCATATCCGGAACATCTCCCGAGGCTAACATGGCAAACAAATGCTCTGTTAAACCCTGCTGGTTCCATTCGACCGTCGGTACGACCAAATCAATGTTGAACTTCTCTTCGAGTTCCAGTTCATCCCATCTTTCCCCTTCATACTGGTAGTTATAGTCGATGAGATAAGTAATTGTGAAATGCTCTTTGAAGGGGTTCTCTTGTGTTTCGGTAGCTGTTGTTCCTTCAGGCTTTTTTTCTTCCTTTGCACACGAAGCAAAAGACAGAACCAATGCCACGACCATGATTAGACAAGCTAATCTCTTCATAATTATGCCTCCATAAAAAAATT
>JAAYHZ010000459.1 GCA_012744235.1 Clostridiaceae bacterium | reverse complement strand
TCGGGCTTTAAAGAACGCCCCTTCATGTCCCCCGCCATGTACGAGGAGATCATAAAGCCGGGGCATAAAAAAACCATTGACTTTGCAAAATCGAAAAACCTTCCCGTCATTATGCACTCCTGCGGTTACGTAGAGCCCTTGATCCCGGGTATGATTGACGCCGGAATCGACTGCTTGCAGGTAATCGAAGTGAAGGCCGGCATGGATTTGCTAAAAATTCATAAAAACTACAAGGACCGCATCTCGTTAATGGGCGGTATCGACGTAAGAAAGCTTTACACCAACGATTATCGGCAAATCGACGAGGAATTGGAAAGCAAAATTCCCATTGTAAAAGAAGGATTCGGGTATGTGCTCCACAGCGACCACTCCATTCCCGGAACCGTATATTTCGATACATATAAATACTTCATACAAAAAGGTCTCGAGCTTGGAACCTACTAAAAATCCATGGATAAGTCATGGTATAATAGATATTATGAAGAACACGGAACAAGGAGGTACGATACATGAAACTGGCTATTGCAGGTTTGGATCATTTCCATATTCACGGTTTTTTGCAAGAAGCCTTGGCCATTCCGGAAACCCAATTGGTAGGACTGTACGACAGTGTCCCGGAAGTTTTAAAGCAAAACGTTGAACGGTATAAAGTAAAAGGATATGAAAATTTCGAAGAAATGCTGGAGAAATCCGGTGCCGATGTCATCGCAACCGCATGCATCAATAAAGAAAAAGCGGATATTATCTGCAAGTCCTTGGAAAGAGGGTTCCCCGTCATTGCCGACAAGCCCTTGGTAACCACTGTCGAAGAATTTTTCAGAGTGAAATACGTATATGAAAACACCAAGGACGCGAAATTGTATATGATGCTGACGGAACGCTTTAATCCCCCGGTTTACACCGCAAAGAAATACATCGACGAAGGCAAAATCGGGAAAGTCGTCAATATGATTTCCTTACGTCCCCATAAGCTGAACATTGAAACCAGACCTTCTTGGTTTTTTAACAAAGAGTTGTACGGCGGATTGATGAACGATTTGGGCGTTCACGACATGGACGTATTCCGCTGGTTCGCCGACAGCGACATCGTAAGGGTACAATCTTGCTTCCAAGGCAACAAAGGGTACCCCGAATTGACCGATTTTTCCGATCACTCCGAAGCTTCCCTTCTTTTGGCGGACAACAGCACCGCATACGTTCGCTTAGACTGGCTGACGCCGAAAGCATATCCTACCCACGGCGACTGCCGATTTATCGTGATCGGCACGGAAGGCCAACTGGAAGCCTTTACGTATGACAATAAACTGATATTCTTCAACAACGAAACGCCTCCCGTAGAAGTGCCTACGGAAAAAAGACCGTATACTTTCACGGAGGACGTGTATATGAACATCAAGGATCCTTCCCGCAAGACGGCGATTTCTCCCGATGACATATTCAAAGCCACATGGGCGGCCCTAAAAGCCCAGGAGGTTGCCGACGCGAATTTAGGAGGATTGCAGATTTAAAAAACCGAAAACAAGATAAAAAGCGGCCGAGCAGAGGCCGCTTTTTATATATACTTTATAAAATTCTTTTGATCTTTTTTATGCAGATAACCGTGCTTACGGTAAAATCGATGGGCATCCGTCCTGTCAATTCCGGATACCAAACGGATTCCGCGGAATCCGTTTTCTTTTGCCCGATTTTCGAGGTGTTGAATCAATAAGCTGCCGACCCCCTTACTCCTGTACCTTTCTTTTACGACGAAGCCCAAGATATTGATCAAAGAATCGGAATAAAGAAGCTCGTAGGGGCTCCCGTGAATATATCCGATTACTTCATTTTCCCGTTGGGCAACGAAAATGATATCTTTTGTGTTTTTATGAATATGTTCTATACGCCCTTTTACTTTCTCCAAAGGATAATCATACCCCAACTCTTTATTTAACAAGCAGATGTCGTAATAATCCTCCGGCCTTATCTCCCTTATCATGACCGAGCTCATTTTAATCATGTCTCCTCTCAAAGGTCTTCTGCAAAAACCGTATTCATCCGCTTATCCGTTATCTTTTAAAAAACGGATCAGTTTTTCATGTCCGTCAAGGCCGGTTACCGAGAAAAAGGTCATTACGAAGGTGAAAAAGGATGCCGCCAAAGTCCAAATAAGAGAAAGTAAAAAAGGAGACGGTGCCGTCTTCACAAGAAAAATAACATATGCAGCCAAAAACATAGACAGAAGGGAAAAAGGATCCGTTAAACCGATGAAGGGCACTAAGAAAACCTGCGTCCGGCCTTCCGTGTCCTTCACAAAACCGATCGCTTTATTAAATACAGGATATCTTCCTCCGAATTCCCTTCCCGAATAATAGGTGACGGAAAAAAATCTTCCCATTATCCGGCCGATATATCTTTCTTGCCCCCAATTCCAACGGCTGTCAAAAGATCGTTTCAAATCATGCAAGTAATCACTTGCTTTTTGGTCGGAAATCAATTTCAAAAAGATCACCTCATCAAAATGATAAAGAAATCGGTCTTTTTTGTACGGGCTCTCGATACGGACTTGATATACTTACGATACGACCGTATCCGCCGCCGCTTTATACAGCGCAACAATATTTTCCGGGGGGACCTCCGCTAACAGATTGTGAATGTTGCAAAAGACGAAACCGCTATCTTGAATCATGTAGCTTGCCACCTCTTTTGCCTGCGTATACACCTCTTCCGGTGTCCCCAAAGGGAGAACGTATTGGCTGTCTACCCCACCGCCACATAAGCAGATTTTCCGGCGGGCACGATCCTTCCATTCTTTATAGCTTCTTCCTCCCGCCGTCCACTGTACCGGATTCAAAATGTCAAACCCGGATTTGGCTACGATGTCGATCAAATCGTAAATGGCACCGCAGGAATGGAGAAGCAGCTTCACATGGGGAGCTATGGACTTTATATATTCAATAATTTGCTTGTAGTAAGTAAAAAACAACTCGTCGATAAGATCCGGATGCATATACGTGGTGTTTTGCGTTCCCAAATCGTTGGACGAAAGCATCACGATATCCACGTAATCCTTGTAGTAATAGAAGGTTTCTCGGAACTGTTTTACGGCCAATTCCACATACAGCTTGTTCAGCTCGTGCATATATTCCGGCTCCAAAACGCACAGCATGGTTCCGTTGGCAAGTCCCCCTACAAGACCGATGGGAACGGAATCCCCGTTTAAAAAGACCGCACGGTCCGTGGAGCTTCGCACCTTCTCTAAAAATTGACATTTCCTTTTTAATGCTTCCCTGTCGGGAGCGTATTCTTTGATCCGCCTTCGCAAAGCCGATAAATCGATTTTTTCAAGCTCTCCGGATAAATCGATGGGATTTCCTCCGTGTTCGCTGTCGAAAACAACGGAAGAAGGGGGCATTTTGCTAGCCCCCTGAAGGATGGTCCCGTCCGGTAAAATTTGAAATTGACTCGGGTCCCATACGGCGGCATACAATCTTTTATTAAAGTCAAAAGGCTGAAACATAAAGCTGCAGTCGAAGGCATTGGTGTAAACCCCGTTGGTGGTGACTACATCCACTCCCAACATGTCCAAAAGATCCTTTTCCGGCAGCGCCAGCATCTGACCCGTATCGTATACCAAGGATCGCACTTTTTTCAGACCTAAATATTCTCTTAATTTCGGATGAGCGAAAGCGCTGATGGAGGTAGAAGCCATTCCTCCCAAATCAACGGGAACGCGGTCGACAGGTTTAAACTCAATGGAGTTGAGTACTCTTTCCCTGCTGTTCATATCTCCCTCCAAAATAGGCGTTTTTTAATTTAAAAATCGACTTCCGTATTCTTCTCAAAGGATTCGTAAGCTTTGTCCATCATTTCCGTCAATTCCACCGCTTCTTTTATACCGAACTCTACCGGTTCGTTGTACTCGATGGCGTCCAGCCACTGGTCGATGGCGCTTTTTCCGGGCTTTGGCATGGAACCTACTTTAAACCAACCGGATTTTTTAGGCTCCGTTCCTGCCAAATATCCGCTTTGAAGTACTCCTTGGTCTTTTCCGTCTATAAACAAGGTTCCCTTCGTACCGTAGATTTCCATGGAAAAAGGCGATGCCGGCGTAACAAAACCGGTTTCGGCAATGGCTACCGCTCCGTTTTTGTATTTGAATACGGATACGGCGTTGTCTTCCACTTCGTGACCGGTTACAAAGGTGAATGCGGAATATACCTTTTCCGGTTTTCCCATGAGCCATCTTGTCAAGTACATGGGGTGGGCTCCTAAGTCAATCATAGCCCCTCCGCCGCATTGCTCCTTGGAATAAAAGTGGGGCGGAAGCCAATTGTCCGACGCACCGCTGTGGGCGTTTCTTACACGGAAGAGGCTGATTTCCCCTAAAACGCCGGAGTCGATGATTTCTTTGACGTAGATGTTCTTGGGAAATGTTCGATGGGGCAGCGAGATAACAAACTTGATCCCGGAATTTTCGATTTCCTTTTGAATTTCCAAAGCGTCAACCGTTTTGGCCGTTAAAACCTTCTCGGTGAATACATGCTTCTTCGCTCTTGCCGCTTTGATGATAATCTCTTTGTGCATATTGGTAGGCGCATTGACCACCACACCGTCGATGTCGGTGTTTAAAAGCTCATCCAAGTCCTCATAAAACTCGGTATCAAGCTCCTTTGCCCACGCGATGCCTCTTTCCTTTACTTCGTCCCATACGCCTTTAATCAGGACGCGTCCCGTAGCCAAAAGCTCGCGGGCATAACCCTTTGCATGTACATGCCATCCCGACAACATTGCAACTTTGATCATACCTTTAACCCTCCTGTTTCTTTTCCTTTAATATGCAGGTATAACGAGCGTTAAATGTCGTTTTTTCTTTCATTCTTCTTACGCATAATCCGTAGCGGGTATGTTCTTTGTCCGTTACGTAACTGTTGACAATAAACACCTCGGTGCCTTCTTCGCCTTCCATAGCCACAAGGATTCTTTTGTCTTCCGTTTCAAATTCCACTTGCCAATCCTTATCGGTCTTAAAGGATCGTATGTCAAAAAGGTATTGGTACCCGTCCTTCTCCCCGAGTTTTTCCACGGGCTCGGTTTCGTAAGGGCATTTGATTTCTCCCTCGCAGTAAAAGAACCAATCCATGAGATATTCTCCCCAAGCTTTCACTTCAAAGGAATCCTCGATTGCATCTTCTTGTACCTTGAAGGACCGGGTATAATCGGCGGCGGCATAAACCGCCTTTGCCTTTACTTTGATATAAGGTACGGACGGATCGTATTCCAAAACGTCTCCTTCCGGCAATCTTTGCTGGTTCTCCTTGTTAATAATAACCGTATTGTGAGCAACGGATTTTCGCTGCCATTCCGCAAACAACTCCGATGCATAGCCCCCGTTTCCGATGTCATAGGATACCGTATCGCCGTGGAAAGTAATCTCCATGTTCATGACCGCAGGATGGCGGTGAAGTCCGGTCAAGGCACCGTAAGTCAAAAAGACTTCCGTAGACCCGTTCCTTAACATGGCTGTATAGGATTCGGGGCAATTGATCGTTTGGAATAAGGTTCTTTTCGTAGGCTTCGGCCATCGGTTGAACAAAAGCCTAGGAAAACCGCCTTCGGAAGATGCATCTTCATAAAAGGTTCCGCATATTTCTCGGAACAAGGGGTTTTCGAAAATAGCCGTTGCGTATTCGTAATGAAGCTTGTAATCTTGAATGCGGATAACCGGGTGTGCGTCGTTGGGATTCGGAAGCCTTCCGCCGCTAAATACCATTTTCAAAGGATACTCCAACATCTTTTCCGTCTTCGAGAAAAGAAAATCCTTTTCTTCAAAATCATATTGCCTTTGCTTTATCATATAGAGCAGGTAGCACAAAGGCTGCAAGGCATAGAAATGGTAGTGCATGGAGGCTTCATACCACAACCCCTCCTTCGTTACCCCTCTTTTCAGCTGGTCCAATACGCCGAATCGCGAATACAGCCCTTTACGAATCTGTTCCTCCTCTTGGAAAAAGAGACCGATCATGGTTTGGGCGCATTTGATCCACAAAGGGATGTTGTAAATGCGGTTGGCGAAAAAGTCGAACAATTCCGCTTCGTGGAAGAAAATATCCTTGTAATAACGGTCTTTCTCCTCCTTCGAAAAGGAATCGTAAATCATATCCAATCCCAAAAGGATGGTCATGACACTGACCGCATCGTCCAAATGCTGATTTAAAAGCTTCCCTTCAAAGATTTTTGCCGGAGGCTCGCTCTTAAAATCGGCATAATTGTCCGCATAAAAATTCAATACCTTCTTCACATACCCTAAATATTTTCCGTCTTCCGTCAGCCGATACAAAACGGCTGCGTTGTACACCGTTTGGTTGGCTTTGATTCGGTACAAATTGTTCCATATCTTTGTCAATGCTTCCCCACGGTTTACCGTACCGCATACGGAGCAAACATGCTCCGTATCGTTTTTCCAATCAAAAACAAGCCGACCTTGGCATTTTTCACAGTTGTAGCCGTGAAACCAGCCGGTTATTCGGTCCGCTCGATCTTTATAGGATTGAATAAATTCGTCGGTTTCTTTCTTGGTTTCGTCAAACAAAGCCTTTGCCCAAGCTTCATTATCAATCCTCTCGCGGACCCGGTCCCACCGGATAAATGAATTCATATTCGATCTCCACAGTTGTAATAGATTTATCTGAACTTATTGTACCGGGTTTCCACAAAGGGGACAAGAAATGATAAAATAGAAGAAAAATAAAAAAAGGAAGGTTATCGCTATGAATATCATCATGGTTACCGATATGGAAGGTGTTGCCGGAATCGTGGATTTTCCCAATTGGTGTACCCCCGGCGGAATGTATTATGATAAA
The DNA here is from genome assembly GCA_012744235.1 of Clostridiaceae bacterium. GTDB lineage: Bacteria > Bacillota > Clostridia > JAAYHZ01 > JAAYHZ01 > JAAYHZ01. The sequence continues at coordinate 17,714 of JAAYHZ010000459.1, read as the reverse complement.
GGGAAACGGCTGTTAACGGAAGAAGTCAATGCGGCCGTACGGGGATTTATGGACGCGGGAGCCCAAAACATCTATGTTTTGGACGGACACGGTCCCGGAGGAATCGATATCGAGGTTTTGGATCCGAGAGCCTATTACATACGGGGAAGCGTTTATTATTCCTTGCAGTTCATGCAAAAGGATTGGAAAATCGACGTTTTTTGCCACGTAGGCCAGCATGCCAAGTCTCGAACCGAATATTCGCACCTGGCTCATACCCAAGGAACCTCGTATTTCGAAGAAACCGTTAACGGAGTTCCCATCGGCGAATTCGGAGAATTTGCTTTTTATTGCGCCAAGCTGGGTATCCCCCCTATTTTCGGCTCCGGCGAGGAAGCCTTTTGCAAAGAAGCGCTGGAACTGGCTCCCCATATGGAAACCGTCGCCGTGAAAAAAGGACTGACACCTGGACGCGGAGACGAATGCACCGCATCGGAATATGCCGCCCGCAACGTGACCGCCCTTCATGTGCAGCCTCAAAAGGCTCGGGAAATGATTTACGAAGGAGCCAAAAAAGCGGCTACCCGCTACTTGGAAGATCCTACGCAATTTACGCTTCCTTTTTCCGATTTGAAACCGCCCTTTGTTAAAACGGTGAAATACCGAAAGGATCAGCAAAGAGAAGATTTGATCAAAGTGGCAAATAGCGTAGAAGAAATCTATACCAAACGATTCATCTATTAAAGTTAAGGTATTACGGAAGGGGCTTTTGATAGAAACATCCCTGATAAAGCCCCTTTTGATTCATGTATTCGATTATTCTGTCGTGAACCTTCCACCAGCCGGTGGAATCGTTGCAATACAAGGTTCTCTCCTTCGGCGCGCGGCTAATGAGTCGCTGGACTACGATGTTAGGGTCCAACCGGGACAAAAAGACCGCCGTTCGATGAATAAAATCCTCCAAAGGCAGCACTTGAAAGCGCCCTTGTTTATACATATCTCCTAAAACGGTCCCCTCCAAGATATATAAAGAGTGGCATTTAACTTGGTCTATGCCGGCTTCGGATAGTCTTTCGGCACAATAGGCTACATCCTCAACGGTATCCATGGGCAGATCTTGGATCACATGAGCACAGACCTCCAAGCCGTAGGATTTTACGACTTTGACGGCATCAAAAAAATCTTCGACGGTATGGCCGCGATTCAAAAATTGCAATGTTTCGTTTTTAATGCTTTGAAGGCCGATCTCCAACACGATATCGATTCCGTTTTTTTCTTTCATTTCCTTTAAGAATTCCATATGCTTCGGATATATGCAATCCGGACGGGTGGAAATGTACAGGGCGACCGTATTCGGAACAACGGCTTGTCTCATGTAGTCGCAAAAAACGGAATAAGGAAAATAGGTATTGGAATAGTTTTGAAAGTAGATAATATACTTTTTTGCGTTATACTTTTTTCCGATGTATTCTTTATTCTTTTCGATCTGTTCTTTTACGGACAAAGAAGAGGGCAAAAGCTCAAAGTCCGCCCCTTCTTCTCCGCAAAAAATGCAGCCTCCGGTTCCCGCCGTACCGTCTCGGTTCGGGCAGCCGGAAGGCAAATTGACAGGTAATTTGTAGGTTTTCTCTCCGTATTTTCGTTTCAGATAGGAAGAAAAACTGTTATACGGAAGCGATTTTTCTTGTGTCAACGCGATTCTCCTCGATTTAAGCATTCAATTGTGCATTTTCAAACAAATAGGAGTTGATGAATCCGTCCAGCTCTCCGTCCATCACCGCTTCCACGTCCCCCATTTCATATCCGGTTCGGTGGTCCTTTACCAAGGTGTAAGGACAGAAGACATAGGATCGTATCTGGCTTCCCCAAGTGATTTCCAACTGTTCGCCTTTTAAGTCTTCTATCCGTTCTTTGTTCTCTTGCTTTTTCAATGCAATCAATTTGGACATCAGCATTTTCATGGCGGTATCCTTATTCTGGTGCTGGGAACGCTCCGATTGGCAAGCCACCACGATACCCGTAGGCAAGTGGGTAATTCGTACGGCGGAGGAGGTTTTATTGACGTGCTGTCCTCCCGCTCCGCTTGAGCGGTAGGTGTCTACCCTTAAATCTTCCGGACGAATATCGATGTGGACGTCTTCCGTAATCTCCGGCATGACGTCCAAGGAAGCAAAAGAGGTATGCCTTCTGCCGGATGCATCGAAGGGCGAAATGCGGACCAAACGATGGACGCCCTTTTCCGCTTTTAAATACCCGTAAGCGTACTCGCCTTCCACGAAAAAGGTCACTTTCTTGATACCCGCCACTTCTCCGGGAAGCAAATCCACGATTTTAACGTTGTATCCCTTTGCTTCGCACCATCTTGTGTACATACGAAGGAGCATTTCGCACCAATCCATGGCTTCCGTTCCTCCCGATCCGGCATGGAGAGTCAAAATGGCGTTGTTGGTGTCGTATTCGCCGTTTAACAGGATTTCCAGCTTAAAAGATTCCACGGTTTTACGCAGGCGCTCGATGCCTTCTTTAATTTCTCCGATAATCGTTGCGTCATTTTCTTCTTCGCCTAAGGCGTTTAAAACCTCCAGGTCTTCCGCTTGGCTTTTTAATTTCTCGTACCGGTCCAATTTCGACTGCAGCTTCTTTATACTCTGCATAATCTCCTTGGATCTTTCGAAGTCATCGTAAAACGTAGGCTCCGTGGTCCGATGATTCAGCTCCTCCAGCTCTTTTGTTATTGCCGGCAAGTCAAAGTGAATCACCGATTTCTTCAATCTGTTGAGCCAGCTCTTCTATTTCCAACTTGAATTGTTCAAATTCTAACAACTGTTCTTCATCCCTTTCATTTATAGATTTTTAAAGTTCCGTATCTTTCGCTACTTTATGTTCCGTCTTCTTAAGAATCTGTCGATTCGGTCCAACGCTTCCAAAATGTTATCAATGGAGCTTGCGTAGGTCGCTCGAGCATACCCTTCCCCGCTTTTTCCGAACGCGTTTCCGGGTACCATCAATACGTGTTCTTCTTTTAGCAAGCTTTCGCAAAACTCATCGGAGGTCATCCCCGTACGCTTGATGCTCGGGAATGCATAAAAAGCCCCTTCCGGTTCAAAGCAATCCAGTCCGATTTCGTTAAACCCGTTCACAATAATTCTTCTTCTTTGGTTGTATTTTTCCACCATGTACCTTACATCATCCGCACCGTTTCGTAAAGCATCCATAGCGGCATATTGTGCGATGGAAGGAGCGCACATGATGGCATACTGGTGTATTTTGTTCATGGCATGAATCAGCTCCTTGCAGCCGCATGCATAACCTAAACGCCACCCGGTCATGGCAAAGGCTTTGGAAAAGCCGTTGATGACAAGGGTTTTTTCCTTGAGGCAGTCAAAGGAGGCAATGGAAACGTGGCCTCCGTTGTATGTCAGCTCCGAATAGATTTCATCGGAGATGATAACCAAGTCCTTATCCTTCAAAAAATCGGCTATTTCCGCCATGTCTTCCTTTTTCATTATGCTTCCCGTAGGATTGTTGGGAAAAGGGAATATGATAACGCGGGTTCTTTCGGTAATCGCCTTTTCCAACGCTTCCTTGGTCAGCTTAAACCGGTTGTTCTTATCCAAATCCACCGTAACCACGGTCGCCCCCGTGAAGGTAGCGCACCCTTTGTAGGCTACGAAAGATGGCTCCGGAATAATGACCTCATCCCCGGGTCCTAACAAACAGCGCAGCGCCAAATCGATGGCCTCGCTGGCTCCTACGGTCACCAAAATTTCATCTTTAGGACAATAGGAAAGACCGTACCGGTTCTTCATGTATTTCGCGATTTCTTCTCTTAATGAGATAAACCCCATGTTGGAGGAGTAATGGGTATGGCCGCGGTCCATAGCCGTATGGGCTGCCTGCATGATGCTAAAGGGTGTAACAAAGTCCGGTTCTCCGATACCTAAGGAGATTACATCCTCCATCTCGTTTAACAGATCGAAGTATTTACGGATACCGGATGCCGGAACGGATGCGATGTTGCTTTTGATCATAGAACGATAGCCTCCCTGTCATCCTTAACGGCGTTCATGAAATGGACGCCTCCGTCCTTGTATTTTTTCAAAACAAAGTGGGTGGCCGTACTCAGCACTCCGTCGATAACCGCCAGCTTTTCCGCGACAAACAAGGCGATTTCTTTAAAGTCCTTTCCTTCGACCATCACCGCCAAATCGAATCCCCCGGACATCAAATAGCATCCCGTGACTTGCTTTAGGGAAGATATTTTATCGGCCACATCATCAAATCCTCGATCCTTTTGCGGATGCACTCGAACTTCAATCAAAGCGGTAACCAGCTGCCTTTCGGTTTTTTCCCAATTAATCACCGTATTGAAGCCTAAGATTACCCCTTCTTTTTTCATTCGAATGATTTCATTTCGTACGATTTCTTCATCCTCATCCAAAAGGACCGCCAATTGCTTTATTGTCAGGTTTCCGTTTTTTTCAAGTATCTTTAATATTCTTTCCTGCATGAAAGGTTTCTCCTCTTACAAAAAAATACGGCACCTTGTATTTACAGGGTGCATATTTTCAACGCCAAAACATTCCGAAGAAATGATTTTGTTCTTTTTTATACGATCCCTATAATTTAAGCATCCTTCATTTTCTCTTCGATTGCCGAAATGGAGACTTCGAAATGCTGCAGCATGGATACCACTTCCTCTCGTAAGGTTTTCACGATGGATCGCATATCCACTATGCGTTCTCTTTCTTTTTCCAGCATTTCTTCCAAGGCTCTTTTTTCTTCTTCCGCCTGCGCATGTACGTTTCGTATCACTTCTTCCGCCTTTTCTTCGGCTTTCAACAAAGCATTGGCGATTTTTTGCCGTTCCACATCCAGATTTCCGGCTTCCGCTTTCAACCAATCGTATGCTTTTTGATTTTCCGTCAGCGCCGACTTCAAAGCGGCAATTTCTTTATCCTTCTTGGCCAATTCATCCTTCATTTTTTTTACGTATTCGTCCACTTGGTTCTTTTGATACCCGTATAAAGCATTGCCGAATAATTTATCCTGCGCCATAATCTCCACCTCACATCGATTTTAAGACCCAAATCCGTACTATCCTGTCATTTTTAACATTATAGCATAATGCTTTTAAGCATGCAACGAAGGCCCCATGCGAAACAGTCGATAACTAAAAAACGCCGTTGAGGCGTTTTTTCATCAATTGTCTTTCGTCTTTCAAAAAAGGACTTTTTAGGTTCATCTACTTTAACAAAAGGTAAAGAATAATGGATGTCACCAAAAAAGCGATGGCTACGAATTTTGTGTATTTTTCCAGCATGGCATCGATGGTACGTCCTTTGTTCTTCCCGAAAAAGGTTTCGGCGCCACCGGAAATGGTACCGCTCAGGCCTGCGGATTTACCCGATTGCAAAAGCACAATGGCAATCAAGGAGATACAAAATATTAAATGTACTATCGTTATCAAAATTTCTACAGCTCTCAATTCAACACCACCTAATCATAGTTCGGTAATAACCGCATCGTCAATTTTAACACATGGATAGGAGGAATACAATAGGGAAAGCAAATTTCTTTCATTTCCTCCCTCGCCATTCCTCCTTCCTTCGCCCTATACTCAACGATATACGGGAACATCCTTCCATACATTGCCTTCCATGGCGGCTTCGTGTGCAATGATGCCGGGAACGGTCATCTCGAGACCGCGAACCACGTCAATGGCAGGCGTTTTGTCGAATTCGATGGCATCCAAAAAGTCTTCCACCAAATAGAATTCGGAAGAGCCGTGTCCTCCCACCAAGGTTTCTTTCGGGGCGTCAAAGTCTCTCGGACTGCATACGATTTAAACGCCTTTCGGGTCTTCCCCTTCGAAATACCGCATTCCGATATTTTCGTAATCTTCACGGCCGCTTTCTAAAAATCCGTATTTGCCGTAAATGCCGTATGTACATAACGGCGGTCTTCTTGTGGCGACGGAGCTTCTTAATACTTTTATGGTAGCGCCTTTGGCCGTTTCAAACAAAGCAACCTGTATGTCGATGGCACCCGGACCCACATCACGAATGATGGTCTTGTTTTTTCCCGAGCATGTGGCCTTGACGATATAGTCGTCCATCAAATACAACAGCGGCCCTAAGCTGTGGGAACAATAGTGGATCGGAGGACGCTGCGCTCTCCAGTTGGGGCTGTCCGTTGCGGGGTCGATAACCAGGTGCCGGATTTCATGAACATAGTCCGCTTCCGCATAGTAAATGGGACCTAATTTCCCGGCATCCACCCACTTTTTCCACTGACGGCAAAAATGCATGTAGATACAGTTTTCCGCTAACATGTATTTGTATTTGGAGCGGCTCGCCGCTTTAAAAATGGCTTCACAGCCTTCAATGGTATCGGAAGCCGTAACTTCGCTTAAAACGTGCTTCCCGTTTTCCAATGCGGCTACGGTCTGTTCCGCATGAAAAGGAATGGGGGTACCTAACACCACAATATCAATATCCGCATTTACGAAATCGTAGTAATCCGTAAACAACCGGTTATCATTCAAATGATATTGCTTGGCGATCTCAACCAAGGGCTCGTGCTTCAAATCGCAAACCGCGGCAATCTCGGTTCTCGGATTGTTTGCAAATACACTCAAGTAGGAGGACCCCCTGCGTACTCCTACCAGCCCTACTTTATACTTTTTCATATGACGTACTCCTTTCGATCCGTAACGTTTCTATGGTTCTTAATTTTTCAAAATATGCTCTGTCATTTTATCCAAATGTTAATCTCTTTGCAATGATTTTCTTTTCGGATGCTTCATATTTATTCACCGGCGACGGATAATTTCTCAATTAACAAGGAAGGAGCGCCTTTGTATCCGCCTCCGTCCGGCATACCGAATTTAAAATCGTTTCCGACGGCCGCCACGTCCTTTAACAAGGTCAAGTAATTGCCGGATACGGTGATTTGCTCAACGGGACGTTCTTTTTTACCGTTCTTGATATAGAAGCCTCGAGCGGACAGCGAAAAGTCTCCGGATACGGTGTTCAATCCGGCATGGAGACCTTCGATTTCCGTAATCATAATTCCGGTTCCCATACGATTGAGCATTTCGGCTACATCCGTATCGCCGTTTTCGATATAGAAATTGGTCGGCGCAATGGAGATGGATGAAGAATAGGAGGCGCGGTACGCATTTCCCGTAGTCTCCGTTCCGTCCGTCAATGCCGTTTTCAAATTGTGGAAATAGGTAGTCAAAACGCCTTTATCCACGATTTTTTTGTACCGGCAAGCCACCCCTTCGTCATCGAAGGCTCGATACCCCGCCGCCATGTCTATAAAGGGATCGTCTATGAAAGAAATCTTTTCCGAAGCGATGGCCTCTCCCAGTTTCCCTTTGAGAAGAGAAAGACCCTTTTGCACCAATTCGGCATTGAAAATATCGGAGCAAGCGCTGAAAAGATCAATCACCGCTTCTCTGTCCATCAAAACGGGATAGGATCCGGATTTTACGCTTTTCCCGCCCAACAAGGGAATGGCGTTTTCGCAGGCTTCTCTTGCAATTTCCTCGGCGTTAAAGGTATAAAAGTCCCCGGAGCAGCGGTACGCGGTTCCGGATTTTTTATCGTTTCCGTCGGAGGCCACCACATTGACAATACAGTAAGCCATATTGTTCTTCGAGAACAATTCCAAGCCTTTTGTGTTCTTAATGAGGGTTTCCCCGGAGCTGTCCCCGTAATAGCAGTAGGGAACCGATTCGATGCGTTTATCGAAGGCATACGCTTTGGCTTCCATTTCCTTTGCAAACTCGATTTTTTCTTTTTCCGTGACCCGGTCCAGCTTTTCGGAATAGGTATCCTTTAGCTTGTATTCGGGGGATCCTTCGAAAATCACTTCCTTGTCTTCGTTGGTCAAAACTTCGGCGTTTTCCTTTGCATTGCGAGCCAACATCTCAACGGAGGATTCGTCTAACTTGCTTGTATGGGCATATCCCATCTGTCCGTTGTACTCCCCTCGCAAGGATAAGCCCTCGGTAGAGGAAACGCTGTAATTGTCAATTTCCCCTTTATGGATACGTACACGGAAGCTGCTGCCCTTTCCCAAGTAGATCTCCATATCCTTCAAACCGTATTCTCTTCCCTTATCAAAGATCTTTTCCATCAAATCCTTTTTAGCCATTCTGAGCACCGTCCCTTCCTCCTACAATCATTTCGCTGACTCGGATTACCGGTTGGCCTACGTTCGTGGGAACATTTCCGCTTAAAGATCCGCACACCCCTTGACCGAAGGCCAAATCGCTGCCGACCATGTCGATCCTTTGGATGACTTCATTGCCTTTTCCGATTAAGGTTGCGCCTCGAACCGGCTCCGCAATTTTACCGTTTCGAATCATGTATCCTTCCGCAACGCTGAAGTTGAATTCTCCCGTGGAAGGGTTCACCGAACCGCCGCCCATCTTTGCGGCATAAAGTCCGTATTCGGTACCGGCTATGATCTCGTCGAAGGTATCGGATCCGGGTGCAATGTAGGTATTGCTCATACGGGATGTAGGTGCATAGCGGAAATTCTGTCTTCTGCCGCTTCCCGTGGATTTTGCATTCATGCGCCTTGCATTCAGCAGATCGATCATATTTCCTTTCAGGATACCGTTTTCGATTAATATTCTTTTTTGTGTCGGCGTGCCTTCATCGTCGATGTTGGTAGAACCCCATGCGTTGGGAATGGTTCCGTCGTCGATGGCGGTTACCTTTTCGTTGGCGACCTTCTGTCCTACTTTACCTGCAAAAACGGAGTTTCCTTTTGCCACCGACGTGGCTTCCAAACCGTGTCCGCAAGCTTCGTGGAAAATGACACCGCCGAAGCCGTTGGCCAAAACCACGGGCATCCGGCCGCCCGGACAGTAATTGGCGTGAATCATGGTTACCGCCGTTCGCGCCGCCTTTCGTGCATATTCTTCCACATCCAGGCTTTCGAAAAATTCAAAACCGCAATGGGCTCCCGGACCATCTACCCCGGTTTGCATTTCATTGCCTTTCGATGCCACGGCGCTGATGTGCATACGGACGTAGGTCCTATCGTCTTCTACGAATCGGCCGTCGGAATTGGCCACCAAAATATGCTTTTTGCTGTCCGAGTAATTGATGCTGACTTGAGAAATCAAAGAATCTACGCTTTTCGCCGCTTTGTGTGCCGCTGTCATCAATTGCACTTTTTTGCTTTTTTCAATTTTGTGAGGAGGAATTTGAATGATGTGAATGTTGTCAATGATATCCTCCTTGAGTTCCGCTCTTTGGATTCGTCCGTCCTTTTTAAGGGCCTGTGCCGCTTTTTTAACGATTTTCGCGATCTCTTCCTTATCGCTTCCACATGTGTATGCGTATATGGCGTTGTACCCGTCAAATATACGGACGCCGACACCGTAATCCCTTCCGGCGGAAGCTTTGTACACCGTACCGCCTAGCATGGTCAGCGCATTGGACTCGGTGTCTTCTACGTAAATTTCGGCAAAATCTCCTCCCGTGGACAGGGCTTCGTCCAACAGGCTACCGATGAAATTTTTATCTAGCATTTTCCGGCTCCTTTCAAATTTTGTGTTTATATAGCCTTCTCTTATCCATGGACCATACGGGTTCCGAAAACTCGCCCGGTTCCACGTTTTGCAAGCTCTCGGTAAAATCGTATATACGTGCATCCATAAGATCCAAAAGATGCAAAATTTCCGCTTCGATTATCATGGGAGGCTTCGGGCTGCCGTATTCGGGTATTCCGTGATGGGTAAGAATCATATGCTGAAGCATGAGTGTAATCTCGGGATCAATGGACAAATCGTCGCTCATTCTTTGAATGGACAAAATTCCCATGGGTATATGCCCGAGCAGCTGGCCTTCCACGGTGTAATCCGCCATTCCCAACGTATTGGATTCCAGCTCGTTCAATTTGTCCATATCGTGAAGAATAATTCCGGCGAACAACAGGTCTTTGTTGATGCCCTCATAGACATTCGCCACTCCTTGCGCGTTCATGAGCATTCGTTTGATATGGTACAGCAAACCGGAGCGTACGGCATGGTGCAAGGATTTCGCCGCCGGCCAGTACAGCAGTTTTTCCTTGTTGGTCTCCAAAAAATACCGGACCAACAGCCTCAAGTCGTCGTTTTCAAAGGACTCCACACATTGCTCTATGTAAGCAAGCATTTCTTCCGGTTTTTCGGGAGCGGAGGGTACAAAATCCTCGATTTTTTCTTGAATCTCCGGCTCCGCCATTTTGTACTTGTCAACGGTCAGCTGCAAAACGCCGTTCCACAAGTCCACCCTGCCTTTAACATAATATATTTTATTGACCTGCAAGCCGTCAAACAATTCCGGCGTGGCATCCCATATTTTTGCGTTAACGGTTCCCGTTTTGTCGCTAAAATCCATATTGACAAACAGCTTACCCGACTGGGCTTTTCTTAATTCCTTTTGTTTTAAAATATACAGCCCGGTTGCAACGCTTCCGGCCGCCAAATCGACTATACGTGTTCCTTGAAAATTCAATCGTTTTTCCTCCTTAGTTTAACCGACCTTCGATTACTTTAACCAATTCCATAGCCCGATCGGTAATATATTTTTTATCCTGTCCTTCTATCATAACACGAATCAGCGGTTCCGTGCCGGATGCTCGTATTAAAACTCGGCCTTCGCCTTTGAAATCTTCCTCCAACTGGCTGCGCATCTTTTGAATGACGGGGTCTTCCATGAATCGATTTTTGTTTTCATTGGACACCTTGGCATTTAAAAGAACCTGCGGATACACCTGCATGACGGATGCTAACTCCGATAAGGGTTTTCCCGTGGTTTTCATGATTTCCAGCAAATGCATGGATGTCAACAACCCGTCTCCGGTTGTGGCATGCTGCAAAAGAATCGTGTGTCCGGACTGCTCTCCTCCTAATACATAGCCGTTATTCAACATTTCATCCAAAACGTAGCGGTCCCCGACTTTCGTTTTCACAATATTCAGCCCGTGTTTTTCAGCCATTTTAAATAGACCCAAGTTACTCATGACCGTAGTCACAATGGTATTGTCAATCAAGGAGTGGTTTTCCTTCATGTGCAGACCCAAGATGGCCAAAACTCGGTCTCCGTCCACCACTCCGCCCTTTTCATCTACGGCCATAAAGCGGTCGGCGTCTCCGTCAAAGGCGATTCCCATATCGTAGCCGTTTCCTTTAACGACCTTGATCAAGCTTTCCAAATCGGTGGCTCCGCAGTGGTAATTGATATTGACACCGTTGGGTTCCCCGGCGATGACGTCTACGGAAGCACCCAATCTTTTAAAAAGCTCCGGACCGATTTTGTACGCGGCACCGTTTGCACAGTCCATCACCAGCCTCATGCCGCTAAAATCCGTTTCCACGGTTCCCGATAGAAAGCTCGCGTAATCCTGTCCGCTTACGGTTATATCGCTTTTTTTACCTACTTTATCTCCGATCGGCCGTACGGAGTCCAAGGTACCGTTCGAAACAAGTTCTTCGATCTTTTCTTCCAAACGATCGCTCAGCTTGTATCCTTTGGAATTGAATATTTTTATACCGTTAAACTCAAAGGAGTTGTGAGAAGCGGATATGACGATGCCGGCGTCGGCATGATACAATTGGGTTAAATAGGCGATGCCGGGAGTGGGAATCACCCCGAGACACATGGCGTGGCCCCCCATGGAGCAAATGCCCGCCGTTATGGCTGCCTCCAAAAGATCTCCGGATATTCTCGTATCTTTTCCGATTAAAATGACGGGACTGTGAAACGTCTGCTCTGCGATGACGTACGTAGCCGCTCTTCCGATTTCAAATGCCAAATGACCGGTCAATTCCATATTTGCAATTCCGCGAATGCCGTCGGTACCGAATAATTTCTTCATACATCTTCAACCATTTTCTTTCAAAGAATCTATTCCTATTTTATTATCAATTTCGCCGATTTTCAATAAAATCTGTCACAAAAAAGGAGAATACTGTCTGATGATACTTTCCGCAATCCTCAAGCCGTCTACCGCAGCACTCATGATGCCTCCCGCATACCCGGCTCCTTCTCCCCCGGGCAGGATTCCGAAAAAGCCTAAACAGTGAAAAGAATCGTTTCTTAAGATGCGGACGGGAGAAGAGGTTCGCGTTTCCACGCCGGTCAACACCGCATCGTTTTGAATAAAGCCGGGAATTTGCTTGTCAAAAACAAGCAAGCCTTCTTTTAAGGAGGAAGCGATATCCAAAGGTAAGCATTCTTCAACGGATCCCGGCTCCACGCCGCCGGTATAGGAAGGAGTCACCGTTCCGAATTGATAGGTTCTTTTTCCTTCCAAAAAGTCTTTTACCGTTTGGGCGGGCGCTTTGCCGAGGCCTGCGGCAAAAGCCGCTTTTTCCATTCTTCTTTGGAACTCCACTCCGGCTAACGGGTGATCGGAGGGGTAATCCTTCGGACCTACCGAAACCACCAAGGCGGCGTTGGCGTTATCCAAATCCCGAGCATAATAGCTCATGCCGTTGGTTACGACGGTATTTTCTTCCGAAGCCGCCGCCACCACCGTGCCTCCGGGACACATACAGAAGGAATAGACGCCTCTGTCCTTGATCTTGCACGCCAGCTTGTAATCCGCAGGAGGTAGCATTCGTGCATACGCGCCGTACCGAGATTCGCTTATAAAGGATTGCTTATGTTCCACCCTTACACCCACGGCCATAGGCTTTTGCGTTATTTGAATGCCTTTTAAAAGCAGCATTTGAAAAGTATCTCTTGCGCTGTGGCCTATGGCAAGAACCAAGATCTCGCAAGGAATATCTCCGCGGGTGGTTTTTATACCGCAGACTTTATCGTTTCGGAGAACCAAATCCTTCATTTCGGTATGAAACGAAAAGGACCCTCCTAAGCGGATGATCTCGTTACGCATCCGAACCAACAAGCCTCGAAGCAAATCCGTTCCGATGTGAGGCTTGGAAAGGTACAAAATCTCCTTCGGAGCACCGAACCTTACAAACTGCTCCAACACATAATCGCACCAAGGATCGACAATGCCGGTGGTCAGTTTCCCGTCGGAAAAGGTGCCCGCACCTCCTTCGCCGAATTGAACGTTGCTTTTTATATCCAATTTCCCGGTATTCCAATATTCCTTCACCTTCAGGACTCTTTCCTCTACGGGTCCCCCCTGCTCGATGATTACGGGACGGTATCCGTGCCGGGCCAAAAGAAATCCCGCAAAAAGGCCGCAAGGACCGCTGCCTACTATAACAGGCGGGTCTTGCAGCCTTGTATTACCTATCTTGATATCGGACACCTTGGATTCTTCATAGGGTTTTATGTCTATACGGTTTTTCACCCGAACATTATTCGATGTTTCCAGTAAGACCGAAAAGACAAACCGAATATCGTCTTTGTTTCTAGCGTCGATGCTTTTTTTCAATATGCGCCATGAAAGTACGGCGGATTTGGCGATTCCCGCTTTTTTCACGGCATATTCCAATACTTGCCGGTCATCCGTATCGATGCCGCATTTAATATTTTGGACAATGTATTTCATGGATTATCCTCTTTTACCTATCGCGAACTTGTCGTTTCCTGCTGTGTGGTAGACTGCACCTTCGGGGTGACCTTGACGCTTACGTTGGTCGTGGTCTTTAAGGTTACATCCCTCAAGTTCACGTTGTTCAACCGTACAGGCAGTCGATGTACGCCGGTAGTCTTATCGGACACATCCACATAAAAGATCAAATCTTCCATATCCATGCTTTCGAGAATCTCCGAAGGACCGGTTAACGTAACGGTCGCTCTTAAATCGTTGATCGTATAATCGTATTCTTCCTCATTCTTGTTGACAATTTGAATATTTTCACGATCAACCACCACTCTCTTCTGCATAATTACGTTAAGCTCTACGAAACCGAATTCAACTACAGTCAGCCCCTCCGGCAAGTTCACTTGTAAAGGCTGTTTGTAATAGCCGTCTCGGATAGGCAAAGTAATCTGCGGCGCAAAATCATGTTCATCGATCTTCTCCATATCCTTGGCTTTTCCTTTGACGATCATGGATATCTTGTCGTTCAAGATGGTCCAATCCAAATTGCTGTCGATATAGATTTGGTTTACGAATATTTCATCCTTGGAAAATTCAATGGTTCGGTACTCATAAGGCTTGATACCCACATGTACTACGGCATTGTTAGTACCGACCAACCACAATCCGTCCGGTACCTTGATGGGAACCGGCGCGTCAAACGAGGAATCTCGGCCGGAGATGTCCACATTTTCCGTATAGATAACATCGTAGCTTTCCATGACTTCCCTGTAGCCTGCCACATACACGATATGAGGCTCCCAAGAAATGTCGTCTTCGTCTACGTAATAGTCGTAAGCGGGCTGTCCCGTATAGTTTAAGACCAGCTGTACTTCTTTTTTCATGGTAACCTTCACATCTACCATTACCGTTTGGGGCAGAATATCCAATTCATGCCCATCCTCATCGTAAATCTTCAATATTTCTTTATAGGTTTTATCGCTTTTCAGCCGGTCGATATTAACGGTAACTTTGGCCATGGCAGCTCTGTCAACATAAGAAGACAGGTTTTGTAAAACAATTTTATCCGGCACCATTTCGATGGATGAAACGGAATAACCGTCGTAAGGCATTCCTTCCGTTTCGCATTCGATCTTCAGCTCTTTTTCTCCGATGCTTTCCATATTCAAATCCAACGTGTTTTTCCCGGATATCCAATAGGAAATGTTTTCATTCCCTTTATAGACCAAATTATCCAACGGAATGGACCGCTGTCCTTTGAAAGCATAGTCGTAAATGTCCACGATGATTTGAAAATCCTCCGCTCTGACTTTTTCCAAGGTTTTCTTTCTGCCTCTTGCCGACACTTCCACCGTATTTATGTAATCTTCCACGACATGTAATCTACGTTCTTTTATAACCGATTCGTTTAGAATTTGGATGGGCACGTTGAATCGCACCGTTACTATGGGGTTTTCACGGTTGGTAATCAAAAACCAAATTATTAAAGCGAGAATGACGGATATCCCTCGAATTATATTTTTGTTCATCTCGTGTCCGGACCCCCCGTGTTTTGCTTAACTTTCTCTTTCTCCTTCTTTTTGCTATTGTCTTTCGTTTCTTTTGACGATTCTTTTTTCGTATCTTCTCCTTTGTATTTCAATACCTTAACGATCCGGTCTTTCAATTTATTCAAAAATTCTTTGAACAGAACCGTAAAATTCTTACCTTCTTTTTGTCCGGTTTCGTCCTTCTTACTTTCCTTCTTTTCGGCCTTTGCCGCTTTTTCTTCTCTTTGGATGGCGGCTTCTTGTTTAAGGTTTAAAATGTGTATGCCGTGCTTATCTCTTTTTTCCAGCATGTGTTTGCTCAAGGTTTTTCTTAGAGTGTCCACTTCTCGAATGGTAACCAAGGATCCGTTTCGAACAAAGGAGATGTTACCGGATTCTTCCGATACCACGATAACCAAGCAGTCACACACCTCGCTGATTCCGATTGCCGCACGGTGCCTGGTTCCTAAGTTTCTGTCAACGTTGGGACTGTCCGTTAAGGGTAAAAAAGCGGCAGCCGCCCTTATTTTATCTTCTCGAATAATAATAGCTCCGTCATGAAGAGGGGTATTGGGAGTAAAGATATTCTCAATCAATTCGGCGGTGACAGCGGAGTCCAATATGACACCGGTTTTAGCGATGTCTTCGATGGTGACTCCCTGCTCGATTACGATCAAGGCACCGGTATAGGACTTGGACAGCCGGTTGACCGCCTTCACCACTTCCTCGATAACGGTTGCTTTTTTTATGAGCTGCTTTTGTTCATCGACAAATATGCTGTTGAATATGTTTTTCTTTCCTAATTGCTCTAAAGCTCTGCGTATTTCCGGCTGGAAAAGAACCACCAAAGAAATGGCGGCAATGGTAATCACATTGTCGAAGATATAGGAGATGGTGGTAAGCCCCAGCAATTTGCTCAACCCGGCCAATATAAATACAATCAATATCCCTCTTATTAGCTGCCATGCTCTTGTGTCTTGAATGATAACTAAAAGCTTGTATATTAAATACGCAACTATTAAGATATCCAGAATACTGGTGATATAAAAAAGCGGGTTATTGCTTTTTAAGTAAAATAAATTCGAAATATCACTTACATCAAAAGCCGTCGTATTATCCATGTCACCATTTACTAAGCATCAAATTAGCCTTACCCCTTTTATTCATGTAAAGGAAACATCATTGAGCAAGGATATTATATCTTAATATAGGGCATTTTGCAAAGAAATTCAGACGGAAGGATATTATTTCAAAAAGCCGCTTAAAAAAGGAAAAAGCGGCTTTCATTGCTTGTTTATGAAAAAAGGAAAAGATATTTTATTAGTAGGAAAAGATGCTCACTATTGTTAAAGCTGCACTCGTCAATACAAATGCGACTAACGTGATAATAGCGATGATTCTTACCCATTTTTTATTCATCTTTCCCGTCCCTTTTGTTAACATTTATCAGTAAGAGTATACTCTTTGCATACGGTATTTGCAAGTGGGAAAAACGGCTACCCGTTCCAACCGTATTTGATAACGAAATAGATGACGTAAGCCCAATTTAAAGCGCCGTGGAAGATCGCCCAACCGATGGAATGCCACTTCACATAAGAAATGATCATTGCCAAAACGGCACCGAATCCCACGCCTTGCCGAACCGTTTGATTGGTAACTTTCGTGACATTGGTGATTAATTTTCGTTTTTCACCATAGATGATTTCCTCAATCGATATTTCGAAAATGAGGGAAAGTCGAAACAAAGTATCAATATTCGGAAGGGTTTTTCCGTTTTCCCAATTGGATACCGCTTGGCGGGTGACATTCATTTGTTCCGCCAATTGCTCCTGCGTCATTTTCTTTTCTTCTCGAAACCTTTTAATGTTTTGCCCGATATTGCCGCTCATATCATCACCCCTGCTTTCATTATAGGGGTCCGTAATCCGGTTTATCAAGCAATGGTTTATTGCTACCGTAATTGACGATGCGTTTACATGGCAAAATAAAAATCGAGCAGAAAAAACCCTTCTCCTGTTTGCTATAGCAGGAATTTTTCAAAACATTCGACGGCGAACCAATCTATTGGACATGACATTCCCCTCATCGGCAAAGCTTCTTCCTATTTTGGCTTTCTAAATCTTTCTATTTAATCTTCATTTTCCTCCTCATTCAGGGATGAGAAGAGCTCATCCACGATAGCCTTTGCTTCGGATAATTGCTTGTAAAAGACATAAAAACGTACACTTTCAAGCATCGGTCCTGTTTTCGTTGCCAAACCTGCGCCTAATACGTTTTTTTGAACGAACGGTATATTCCGCTGCTTAAGCACATCCGCGAGCATACCGCTCCAAATTTGCTCTTTCTCAGTAAGAAAGCACAGATCGTCCGATGCCACCTGCCGATCGCTTTTTCTGCCGCAAACAGGGCAACGTTCTCCGTCAATCGGTAGGCAACAAGTATTGCAATACAGAGACATGAAACCTCACTCCTCTTGTCCGGATGAATGGTATAAATACCCATATCAAGTATATCATGTGATACGAGAACATATCAAGTTTTGCCCTGCCGGTTCGAAAAAAAATCCGACCCCATCTCCAATAGAAAAGATTTGGTTCGGATTATATTGGCTTGGTGCGGGTGACAGGAGTTGAACCTGCACGGTTGCCCGCTAGATCCTAAGTCCTATAATCTTTA
>JAAYHZ010000458.1 GCA_012744235.1 Clostridiaceae bacterium | reverse complement strand
TGGTTCTATAAAGACATACACAATGTGGAACGAGAATGTAAGTCGAGGCCGGATTTTCTAGAAATCAACGTAACAATCGGTGAAGACGGTAAGCTGCATTTAGACGTTACGGTCATAGAATGTAAGATTGCAAAATACTCAAATTCAGAAGAACGTATTAACGATGCAAAAGAGCAAGTCGACAGCGGTCTTAAGGCTTTAAAGCAATTATTTATGCCGGCAGAACAAAATAAATCCGTTAGACGCCGCTATTGGTATGCGCAGTTATACAGAGCCTTAACATTTTCATTGATAACCTTTTCTAGCGACTTGAGTGGATATCACGAGTTTGAATCGGCTTTGAAAGCGATTTTAGACGGCAACTTTACCGTGGAATGGAGCGGTAAAGTAATGGGCTACTGGGTAGACATGGAGAGAGAAGACATAAAATATGAGTATGCAGATTCAATAGAAATATTGAATATTCCTCAGAAAGTTATCCAAAAACTCTTATTAGGTGACGATGAAGCAATCGTCGAGTACGCAGATGTTTCCTCGGTGGCAATTGATGAAAGCGATGAAATGGAAAACGAATACGATAATTTCGAGGATGATAACAGCGATACCGCTGAAGTTATCAATCCGATAGAAAATGATGACATTAGATCCGTTGATCAAGCTATTGATGTGGCAGATCCTATCGATAACAAAAAGAATGATATTGATAAAAAGGATGATACTGCGGTGAAATATAGATCTGGCATCTTTGGAAAACCAAGCCCGGTTAAAGCTGCGGAGTCTAACTTACATGAGATTAAGGTTCACATAGGAAAAGACAATAGAGACAACGTGATTTATTGGGATTTTGGCCATCCTGACCTGTCAAATAGGCACCTGCTTATAACAGGTACATCAGGTCAAGGTAAAACATATTTGATACAGAGAATGATTAGCGAACTATCGACACAAGGTATTCCGTCAATCGCATTTGACTATACGGAAGGTTTTCGGTTAGATCAATTAGAACCCGAATTTGTTATGTTGTTAGGAAACAAGATTAAGCAAAGGGTCGTATATTATGAGGGTGTGCCGATTAATCCGTTCAGAAGACAGGAAATTGATGTTGCAGGCATGTCGATGCCGGAAAAAGTATCGGATGTTGCAGCAAGAATGGCCAATACTCTGATGAATGTTTACAAGTTCGGTGAGCAGCAGTTTTCTGCAATTTATGAAGCTTGCAAAATCGGATTAGATAGAGCGGGAGACAATAAGACAATGAGTATCTTTAAAGAGGAACTAGAAAAGATTAATTCATCCGCCGCTAAAACTGTTCTGTCAAAGCTGTTGCCTTTCTTCGATACGGTGTCTTTTGACTATGAGAATAATTACAACTGGGATGATATTGCAAATCCTGATGGCACTATGACGATTATACTGCTTACGAATATCGTACCGGAAATCCAAGTGGCTATAACGGAACTAATGATGTGGGATGCTTACTTTTATTTTGCAAAACATGGCAACAAAAATAAACCTTTTGTAGTTGTGCTTGATGAAGCCCAAAGACTGTCCTACAAAGACCATTCGCCCAGCACAAAAATATTGACGGAAGGAAGAAAATTTGGTTGGTCGGCATGGTTTGCCACACAGACCTTGCGGCAGTTAGGCGATGCGGAAATCAGCAGACTGCAGCAGGCCGCTTACAAAATCTGCTTTAAGCCGGCAGATAATGATTTAATTGTTACATCCAAACAAATTTCAGCATCAGGCGAGTGGGTAGACAGCTTAAGAAGGTTGCGAAAGGGTCAATGTATCGTTATTGGAGAAAGAGAGCAAATTAACGGCAAATTTGGACCTGCGAAGCCTGTTATTACGAATGTGACATCATTTAGGGAGAGGATGCAGGAGAATGAATAAGATTAATTTTCATCAGACATTTCCGCCTACGTTAAACCATATCAGCGGGTTGTTATATATCTCTGATATGACGGAAGAATTAACAAAAGAAGAGATTTCCGAACTTACCGGTATTCCTACCGGTAAGTCCAGCGGGAAAGTGGAACCTCATATTCAGTATGCTATTTACATGGGACTATTAGAAAATATTAGCTCTCAGCGCGGGAAATATATGCTTAAGCTCACAAAGCTTGGCGAAATCGTTAAGTATGAGGATCCCGGCTTGCGAGAAGAAGTGACCCAACTTCTCTGCCACTGCCGAATTACATCGCCGTCAACAGGAGCGTTTTTATGGCGCCATATCATACGAGACATTTTGCCTAGATACTCGGAAGGCATAAGTTACTTTTTATTAGAAGACGAGTTGAAAAGGCACATTGAAAGCAACATTAATTATGGCCCCTTTTATTCTTCTTATGAGAATAGCTTTGATACTTTTAATCTGGTGGAAAGGGCGAAAGACTGTCTAAAAATCATTCCGCAAGGTTATAAGGATGAGCTTTTATACGTATATGCATACAATCTTTTATACGAATGGGAGCAGCAATTTCCGGAATATGACGAGATAACGGCGGATCAATTGGCTTTGCTAAAGACCGGAAGCGCTTTCGGCATGTCAAAGTCCGAAGAGTATTATGTTTTTGAAAAGTTATCTGAAAACAGAATTATTAGAATAAATGCACAGCTATCCCCTTATACGATAATTAGAAATACTTCTTCTGAAGCGGTTTTAGACAAGGTTTACAGCTTGTTGCTCTAACAGCCACGGATACTATGATTCATACGATAGAAAAAGAAAAAAACTTTGATCAATGGGTTTCTACATGGAGGTAAAGCTATGCAAATAAAAGATATTATTGGTTTTAGGGACGACTTGTTTTTTGAAGGTGCCGTTCAAATCGACTGGTTCTATAACCCTTCAAAGGCCGACAAAGTTGCAAGCAGCTTTGTTTTTCACGGCAAGGAATACTTTGGTGTGTCCGATGAAGAAAACAACAGAAGATTGACGGATACCGTTTCCTTCTTAAAATCAATTACAGAGAAAATTGAAGATAATCAGCAAGTAAATCCCTTGACGCTGGTGATTGCGGAATATGGTACCGGAAAATCGCACTTGGCAGTAACTTTAGCTCAAATCTTATCCGGCAAAAACTATATGCCTGATACTTATCAAAAGATTATTGATAATATTAGCAGAATTGACGAAGAAGCGGCGAATACCATTAAAGAAGTAACGGATAAACCGAATCTTGTATTAGCCATAAACGGTATGAGGGATTTCAATCTGAACTATGAAATATTAAAAGCGGCGATACGAAGCTTAAAGTTATACGGTTACTCCGAAGAAAACCTTAGAAAGGTTAATCGGGCTTATGATACGGCTTCCCGCTTTTTAGAGCGTAATATTGATACGAACATTTCTCTATTTGAGAAAAAAGCGGAGACTTTCAATTGGATTGAAAGAGGAAACGCTCTTCGTACAAAGCTATTAGAAAATTTATTCGAAGACCGGACCGCTTTTGACATCGTCAATAGTGTTTATGAGGAAATCAACGGTCATGAAATCAGATGGGATGAAGGAGTATATGCAGGTTCGGTTTTAGAGACTCTGTATGAGGAGTACTGCGGTAAAACCGGTGAATTTGACAAGATCATAATTATATTTGATGAATTCGGAAGATACTTAGAGTATGCATCTTCGGCAACATCCGCACAGTCCGGCGACAGTGCACTGCAGCAGATGTTTGAAGCTGCCCAAAATGCAGAAGGCAACATTCACATTATCAATTTTATTCAATCGGACATAAAAGCGTATTTGCAGAGAGTCGATAAAACGAGTAATATCAGCCGATATATCGGCAGATATGATGTTAGTGAAAAATTCTATTTGTCGTCTAATCTTGAAACCGTGTTTGCCAATCTAATTGGTCGAAAGGACAAGAGTGCCTTTGATACGTATATAAAATCATGGATTTCCCGTAAGAAAGGTTATTGGAACAACCTTTACAAGCTTATGGATCGATGGCTGCCTTTAAGAGGTATTTGGAAAGATGAAACGACTTTTCATACGACGATTGTCGAGGGAATTTATCCATTGCATCCGATTGCTACGTACATGCTTACGGGACTTTCCGGGTATTTGCAAAATCGTTCATCGCTCACGCTAGTTAACAAGAACATTTCCGCCTTATCGGATCATGTGATTACAGAAGGTCGAAATTGTCCTTTGATACTTCCCGAACAACTGTTAGACGGCGATTTATATTCTGAAATGCTTGCTGCGGAGCAGGAAGGCAGGCAGTTGAGTCGTCACTGCATTAAGTTTGATAATATTTTGAGAAAAATCGGAGACAAGCTTTCGGAAAATATGATAAAGGTGTTGAGGGCGAATCTGGTTCTAAAGCTGTTGCGATTCAGAACGGAGAGCTACGAACATGCGAAATTTGCTCTTTGCGTTTGTTCCGGATTGACTGTTAAAAGTGTTGATGAGGCGTTGGAGTGGCTGGAAAATGAGTATGCCGTTCTTGGGTATGATGAGGTTACGAATTCTTTTGACTTTTTAGAAGACTCAAGCGGCGCTCATGATTTTAGAACGTTTTACCGCAGAATAAAGGCCGGTCAAACGGTTTCTATGCCTACAATACTGCACCAATCGGACGTTCGTGAATTAGCCGGTATCTTATCACCAATTGCTACGAATTTTAATGCTAAAGTGAAAATTACTAGCAGCGAGTGGTGTTTTGAACAAGAAATGTTTCATGTCTCCGAAATAACCGAGAAGCATATAGA
>JAAYHZ010000457.1 GCA_012744235.1 Clostridiaceae bacterium | reverse complement strand
GGAATGGAAGTCAACGATATATTCATGGATAAAGGCATAATAAAACCGAAAGAGCCTAAATAGATCTTTCGGTTTTGTTATACCTTCCGTTCAAATTTCATTTTTTTTTCTTTCTTACGATACGATTCTTCTTGCCGTAACATACCGATTCGTATAGTAAGAGGAATTTAAGCTGCTGATGCACACGCTCATGGCCGAGCCGGAGGATGCGTGAATAAATTCACCGTTTCCTATGTAAATGCCTACGTGTCCGATCCCGGACCCGGAGCCGGGACTCGTAAATAGAATCAAATCACCCGGACGCAATTCCGATCTGGATACTTCGTATCCTACCGCTCGCTGGTCCGCCGCCACCCGAGGAAGGGTGATGTTAAAGTGTGCATATACGTAACGTGTAAATCCGGAGCAATCAAAGGAGTTCGGGCCGTTTCCGCCGTATACGTAAGGTACGCCGAGAAACTGTTTCGCATAAGCCACGATGGCTTCTCCCGTGGAGCCTCCGGAATAGTTGTATTCCGCCGTATCCAAAGCCTTCGGATTGCCGAAAAGCTTGGCCAAGGTGACGGGTCCTGCAATGCCGTCCACCGTTAAGCCGTTTACCCTTTGAAAGGTCATAAGGCCGTTTCTCGTCCTCGATCCGAAATCCCCGTCCGGATACCCTACGTTGTATCCCAGCTCGTTTAATCGGCTTTGCAGAAGGGCCACTTGGTGTCCCTTACTTCCCATTCTTAATGTGCCTTGTATCGGTACGGATTGTCCGACGCTTGGAGCGGGTTCGCTCGGATTGGCTCTCGATTCCGCTTGGCTATCGTTATCGCCGCTTTCCGGCAGCATCCTATCGGTCTGTTCGACTCCCGAAAACATAACGTCCCATGTGGCGGGTCCTACAACACCGTCCACCTCCAAGTCGTTCATCTTTTGGAACAGGATTACGGCTTCGATGGTTTGAGGACCGGCTACGCCGTCAATATCGCCTACCGGATAACCGAGCTCGTAAAGCCGCTGCTGCATTTGGCGAACATGCTCACCCCGGTCGCCCGCTTTTATGTACACCGCCGCAAAAACCGAATGCGACGTGAACATGACGGCTATCAGGATCACAATTAATAATACGATTCGTTTTTTTATTTTTTTCATCGTCAATTCCCACCCGTCAAAGATTTCCCGTTGTTTACCATTTAATCACAACGGACGGTGCAAGTCAATGCGTCGGAGATTACAATGTTATTACAAAAAGAATACAAGGCAGGACAATGAAAAAATTTTGCATAAAAAAAAAGAGAAAGGAGGAGGATTTTAATCGAACGTCCTTTCTCGTATTACAACAAATGCTATTTCACATTCTTGTATTGGTAGCTTACGTCGTTTCCGTTTATCGTGACCAACATAAATTGCAGGGGTTCGGTTTCGGATATTTTCTTAAACTCCATATATCGAACACCCTTTTCCAAACGGACGGAATCGGTGCTTCCTTCACTGAAAACCCACACTTGATCGAATTTTTTCCTTCGATATTCCTCCAATTTTTCAACAAACAGCTTCGCTTCCCGCCTGTCGCTAAAGGCGCCCGGTCCGTTTGTCATGAATATGAAAACATTTTTGGCATTCGCCTTGTCCAATTCATCCAAGAACCGCTTCCACTGTTCCGGTTTGGAGGTCAAGCTCTTGTTCTTCGTATCCAACCGGATGATAAGATTGTCCTTTTGATAGGAGAAAGAATACCCTTCCTTCGTGTCCAAACTCGGAATATGAAGGGCCAAAGCCTCTTTCATGGCACCTTCTCCCGGAAAAGCGGCGAAATCGTAAAGGTTATTCAAAGTGTCCGCTAAAGTCGCTATTTCCTTTCGCAGGCTCGGATTTTCCGCTTGTCCCATAACGGCGAATCGGAAATCTCCCTCCGGTCGTAAAGATACCGTCGGTTTTAAAGCGCCGTCGGAGGGCTTCGGAACGTTCGGCAGGGTAACCGCATTTTGAGGGTACCGAATGATGCTTTCTTGAAGATCGTCAAGCAAAATGTATCCGAAATTGGATCCTTCTTTTGTTTTGGAAACGGAAAATCCCGTCAATCGCGCAGGCTTAGCGATTTTTTCAACGGATACCTTCAGCGTCCTCCAACCGGTCCAATCCATGGACTCCGCAAAAACAACCGTTTGTTTTTTCCCGTTGGCATCGACAATCTCCCCTGTCAGCTTGTTGTAATTCTTCATGTTGGCATATACCCGGATGCTGAGCTCGGATACGTCCTTATCGATAAGAAGACCTTCTCCTTTGTAAGCGGCTACGGCCGGGTTCGATTGAAGCAGGTTGAAATTAAGCATTCCGGACATATATCCCGAGACCTTTTGCCCGTAGGAGGGAATCAACGCACCGGCGGAATAAAGCTCGAGGTTTTCAAAGGAATCCAAGACCTTGCTTTCCCCTCGGGCGACCCTTAATACGGCATATGCCTTGGCCTTGCCGACGGATAGGGTCACCGTATCGGTTCCGCTTACATAGGGCGTCAAAAGCCCGTCTTTTGCCCCTCCTTCGTTTTTATCGAAGGACCATTGAATGTCTTTTGCCGAAATCATCGCTTCCATACCGTTTTTGTCCCTTCCGATCACGGAAGGAAGCTCCGTGGTTTCTCCCGCTACGGCATACAAATCGGAAGGAGGTAAAATACTCACCGGTTCATCCAATACCAAAATATCGAGTTCGGCGGTAAGAAGACCTACTTTTGCCGTGACGGTTCCTCTTCCCGTCGAGGAAGGATAAAAGGTATTGCCTTTGAAAACGCCTTCCACGCCCTTTACGCTCCATACGGGATTGTAGCCCGTAAGGTCCGCAAGGTTTCCGTTTGCATCCGTCGCCGTCACGGTAAAGATTCTTCCCGTGTTGACGAATACGGCATCGTCTTCCGTTCGTATGTACAGCTTACTCATGGCGGATGCGGGCGCGACGGATACGACTCCTATGGCCGCAGGCACCTTTCGCAAATACCCGTCGGAAGGATTGTTCAAAACCTCCGTCTCCTTAGAGCCGGTTTTTCTTCCGACCATGGTAGTGGAGCCGCCTCCGTCAAAATTTAATGCATTGTAAGCACCCAATTCCTGCATAAGGCGAGCCAATTCCTCTTGGGTCATGCCTTTGCTTCCCTGCTGTCTTCCGTCTACCGCCACCATAATGACGGTACCGCCGTCTTTCGTTATTCCGATGGCGGTTCTCGGATGGGTTCCCGTTATGCTATGGGAAAATGAAGAAGGAATGACGCCGTCCTTGACAAGCACGCCGCCTCCCGTCAAAGCGTTTTGAATCATGTTGACATCCAAATTCGCTCGAACTTCAAACCGGACGGTTTCTCCGATTTTGAAGTTGGAATTGAAAAGATGAACGCCGGCCTTTTTTGTAACGACTACAAAACCGTTTTCCGGAATTCTTACGGCAGGCTTGTAGTTTCGAATATCCGTTACGCGGCCGTTTTCAATAACCATTTCCACGAAGTCGGAGTTGGCGGACCCCGGCGAATATTCGCCCCAATTTCGGTCCAAAACCGTAAGATCGTTGTAACCGTAATAGGGCATGTTGTACCTGCCTACGGGAACCTCTTTTCCTCTTTGGTTTACCAAGTAAAGATCGACCTTCCAGTAGTCGATCAAGGGATTATCGAATCGATCCACGGAAAAAGTGGCCATTTGGTTTTTATTTCGGTTAAAATCATACGATGCGGTTTTTACTTTTCCGGATTCCACCACAGGCCCTATAATCGCCGTTTCACCTGCAACATGGGTCGTATTGAAAAAGGATCCGTTAATGGCGGCAACGGCTCCCGCCTCTTCCGCAAATTCCTTCACGGTTTTCGGAATCACCAAAGAATCGGTATTAACAAAAGTCTCAAGCTTGACGTACGGATTTTTCACGTCCACATAAAGGACATGAATGTTTTGCCAGCCGGCGCTTGTAAAGCGGACGATGTTTTCATAATCGATCCCGGCGGCAAACGTCTCTTTGGATACGGATTCGTAGTAGATAAGGTCGGATGCGAATGCATTCTTAAGTCCGAAAAGCGGACTTGCGGCCATGACAAAAGCCATAAATGCAATCCATATTTTTTTAAATAGTCTCTTTTTCGTAAACATGGAACCCCCCTTGGTTGTAAATTCATCTTAGGCCTATTATATATTAGACGTAAAATTTGTCCGGTAAGTTCCGGCAGGTATAAAAAATAAAAAAAAAGAAAGCACCCTTTGTGCCTTCTTTAACGCTCCGTATTAGGTTCATTCGTCAATGGAAATGGCTTCCGTAGGACACTGATCCCGAGCATCTTCCGCAGTCTCAATGTATTCGTCGATTTCGTCTTCGATAGCTACCGCATACCCTTCATCGCTCATGCTGAAAACGTCCGGACAAATTTCCGTGCACAGTTCGCAACCGATGCAAAGATCCTTATCAACAAATGCTTTCATAAATTCTTTTCTCCTTTACATATATGTTTATTTATGAGGGTGAGAAGCCTTCAAGGTTTCTCAGCCGCTTTTTGCGCAAAATGACGCTTAGAGATCCTTTCCTCTTTTCTCTCATTATATACATTTTTACACAATTGATGTTGTCTTGTCTATTATAGGATACATAGGAGATGCATTCGGTAACCGATGTTACCATAAGAGAAAAGAGAAAGCGACGGATAAAATCACGGAGGACCTATAAGCCTTTTCCATACGGGAATAAAGAACAGAAGAGATATCACCATGACCAAAAAATCGGCTACGAGAGTCGCCCATACGATTCCGTATACACCGAACAAGGCATAAAACAAAATCATAAAAGGGATATCCAACCCCCTTTTTCTTAACAGGGATAAAAGCAAAGGACGGCCCAAGAGCGGTTCCTCTCTCCTCTTCAAATCTTAATTTTTACAGAAATTTTATTACAAAGCAAGATAAAGTGTTACATCAAGGCAAAGGACGGATAATACCGTCCCCTGCCTTGATATACTATGAACTTGGCGTTGTTTTCTTTATTTCGCCAACAG
>JAAYHZ010000456.1 GCA_012744235.1 Clostridiaceae bacterium | reverse complement strand
CTCGAAAAATGTGAATAAATCTATTGCTTCCACGCATGGGCAAAAAATAACGGGTACTCGGCTTTCACCGAAAACCCGTTATCTCGTTTACCAACCCCGTCTGACAGATGCCATAATCGTAATTTCTTGAATTACTTTCTTATGAGCACCCGTGTAAGCCGGAAGGGATTTTTTTAAAAGCCTTTATTCGTAAATCGTTACGTCATCCATCCTCCACGACCTTCCGCCTAAGAAAGAAAAACCGTCGCCGTCTTCGGATCTTGTGAGAATTTTCGAACCCTCTTTTTCTTTGATTATGCCTTTTACCAAGTATCCTGTGTTTCTTCGGTCGTTTTGAATATAGACGGATCTTCCGATCCAATCCTTTGCTTGGTCGTAGGGTACGGATACGTAAAAACCGTTCTCGTCGAAGCTTTCTATATCCCCTGTCAAGGTCTCGTGACACGCCTTCCATTCGCGGCCCGCAAACCGCAATGCTCCCCCTCCGTACAAATAGACCTTAGGATCTTTTGTGTCTTGAATCCAAGCCGCCGCTCCGTCGTATTCTAAGGAACCGTAAGGAGTGTCTACGACGGTTTCTCCCGGTCCGAAGCGATAAACGAGAAGGTCTTTTCCGGATTGCGTTTGAACCTCGCAAAGGACCATGTTTTCGTCTTGGCTTTGGAAGCATCTGCTTGATAAAACGAAGGGATCGTTTTCCGAGCTTGAATAAATCGTAATGAAGGTATGGGGATCTTTTCCTTCATGTCTTCTCATTAAGTAGGGCAGTACGGCACCTACGTCGGTGACGCCTCTTTGTCCCCAACCCTCCGTCATGAGAATTCGCTCGTTTTTACTACCGTTTTCCGGAATATGAAGGCCGAAAAGGTTTCGGTCCTTACCTTTCCAAGTAATTGTCAGGTCCTTTGTCGAAGAAAGCCTTTTGGCATTTTTCAATTCGTAGGGAAGCTTTTCGTCCCAAGGACCGGATTCGGCATTTTCTATTGTGTAATCCATGGAGGGACCGTGGAGCAGAAGATCCCGGACCTCTCCTCCTTGGACACGGAACAAATCGAGTATATAATGATGATCCGGGGAATGCTCGCACAGCATCACCGCCCGACGATAGACGGATGCGTCCGGGTAAGCGTGAGAGGATGCGTCCGCTATTTTCCATTTTTCGGGTAGGATTACAAACCGATTCAAATCGCCGCCTCGACCTTCTCGGATTTGGTCTTTTTCATCGATAACCACCAGATTGTGGGCCGCTGTCCGTACGGTCATATACCGCTCCGGCTGGTCCCATAAATACCCTAAATCGGACAGCCATTCGTTTCCGTTCCAATAATAAAAGATGTTCAGACTGTCCATATGATGATGAATGCCCCAATCGGTAGCATAAAGGATGAAGGTACCTTTTTGATTATTCTTTCCTATTCTTAAATAGGCTTGACCGAAGTCGGGAAAATATTGATCTCGGAATATGAGATCGTATTGCTTTGGGGCTTCATCAAGGTCCGGAAGAAAATGATACATGCTTCTTGAAGGAAGGCCGACTTCGGGACATTGCTTAAGAAGGGCTTTGTATTCCGGATTTCCGAACCGATGAGCCAATACTTGAATATATAAGGGGGACAGCTTTGTGCCCATTCGGCAATCGGCGCTAGGGGGGTATTGGCAGTTTTGAAGCAAAGTATCGTACATCCCTTTCCACACGGCGCGGTATTTATCCCACCGATATACGTCAAAGGGCTTCCCGTCTCGGGTTATCTTCTCGCATCCGTCGATAAGCTCCGATGCTATCCACATGGAGTTCATAACCATCATGCTGTAG
>JAAYHZ010000455.1 GCA_012744235.1 Clostridiaceae bacterium | reverse complement strand
GAAGATAAGATCCTTTCTCTGCAGGATAAAAAGCAAGCCCTCGTGGACAGCATTTTGGAAGCGGGAGATTCCGTGCCGAATCGGTTGGATTTGGAGGAAATATTGGAATTGCTGCAAACGGAATAGCTACCGCTTTTCCGCACCGGGTCTCGGCACCGTCCTTACGACGATTCTTTTCTTTCTGAAATATTTAATGTCAAAGTACAAGAAAATTTGCCATAATACAACGGTGGCGCAAAAAGCGGCTAAAACGATCAGCACCTTGACCAAGGTATTTACGGTTTTTACCTTCCCTGCGGTTTTGGATGCGTTGAGCATCTTTAAATTGTTTATGGAGCCGTACAAAAATACGGTATCCCCTTTGTACTTCAGCCAAGCCGCCACAAGACCTTGGGAGCTTGTGAACAGGTCTTGAATATCCTTGTAGAGGATTTGGGGATCCTCCAAAAGGTCGTCATCCTTTTGATAAAGGACCTCTTGAGGAAAATCCATATATGCCATGGATACATAAGAATCGGAATTGTAATCCAAAAACCGTACTCGGTTTCCGGATACCGCTTGCAGCTTGCCGATTCGCGAACCGCTTCCGCTTACCGGATAGATTTTCTCCGCCTCTTTTTTATTCCGAATCACGTATACATTGCCTTCTTTTGTGGAAAACACAACGGTTCCGTTTTCCAAGCGAACGGCGCTGTCGATATAGATGTCGCCGGCGGGAATGTATTCGTCGGTTTTGGAAGCCGCTTTATTGGACAGGCTGACGCAATATACCTTGATGCCGGATATTTCGTTCATAACCACAAATAAATTGTTACCCTCGCAGAAAATATGGCTGATGGCGGGAAGCCAAACATTGTCATCCTGTCGGTAACGAATCCGGAAAACCTCCTCCACCGAATCCTCTTTGATCATGATTACCGTTTCGCTCTCCACCAATCCCGTGGTATTATCCAAATAGCTTTTCGTGACAAATAGATTTTTATCTTTATCCACATACATGTGCTCGGCCAAGATACCGGTATCCTTACCTTTTGCTTTAAGCTCCGTAATTTTCCCTATTTCACCTTTCGGCGTGTATTGAATCACGGTGTATCCCTTGTCGTGACGGTACAGCACCCAAAGGTTTCCGTCCCCGTCGGTAATGGCATTTTGTACGTGATCATAAAAAGAAGAAGCGGTTACAATATCCGTCTTAATATTTGCATTTGCGATTATCAACGAAGATGCTATGGCGATAACCAGTAAGATAAAAAAGCCGTTTTTTCTTAACATATATGATCCCAATCCCAATATATATTTTATGTAACCATTATAGCATGGAAAAAAACCAAATCGTACAATATGTACACCTTTTTTCTTGCTTAATTAAATAATATTGATTATACTAAATTCGGGGGTTGGTGAATTTTATGAATTCATATTATAACGATTTAAAGGTTGGAAATCATTATCTTGTAAAAAAAATAGTATTAGAAACGGAAGATATCAGTATATATATTTGCCAAAGCGAATCCGACAATTTACTATATACGGTCAATCGATTCAAAACCGATAGTATCAAAGAGAAAGCCGCCGAGATTTGCCAAGAACTGAATCACGATATCCACAGGGATTTCATTGAGCTTTTTACTCATGAGTCCGATTTGTATGTGGTGTTCGAATACCACAACGGTATTGAGCTGCGTAAATATATGGCCAATAACAATCCGGATTTATTCGAACGGTTGGATATCGGGGAAAAACTGATTGAAAAAGCCATTAGTCTGAATGTTTATCCCCCCATGTTAAAAATCACGGCGATGAATATCGGCAATACCGTTATCCTCGGTAATGATGCGGTGAACGTGAACTTCTATTTGGACTTTAACAATACACCTTATCTCATCACCGATGCGAAATATATCTCGGCAACAGGGAACATCCTGTACGAATTGTTTTCCGACGTAAAAAATTGCCCCAATCAAATCGATGCTTTTGTTGTAAAAGCGGCTTTCGGCCGCTTTGAAACCTTAGAAAGAATGGCTTTGGAATATTCCGCCATCAAAAATGAAGTCCTTGACTTTTTTATGGATGTGGAACGTCCGGAAATCAAGCCGATAGATTCCGTAAAGGAATTCAAGGAAGAAAAGGAAACGAAAAAATCGGAGCCCTTAATATTGAACTGGTTTAAAGGGAAAGAAAAACCGGGAACTTCGATAACCGGAAAAAAGGAAACGAAAGAAATCGAGATTGAAGAAATTGAAGATGAAGAAATCGAAGAAATGACGGAAAAACCGGAAGAATCCGATGAGTTCGAGGAGTTAGAGGAGTCGGAAGAACCGGATGAAAAAGAGCAAGAAGAGGAAGCGGAAGAACCCGCAAAAAGCAACTCTTTAGCCGAAGAAATTTCGAAACAGTTGTTAAAAAGCAGCTTCGACCGCGTAAAACCCAAAGAAGAATCCGAGAAGGAACCCGTAAAGCCACCTAAGGAGGCCCCCGTAATCATCAAGCCTGTTCGGAAGCATAAGGAAAAAGACAAAGAGCAAAAGGATCAAAAACCCAAAGAGATAAAAATTCCGTTCATCCGCTTGGCAAAAAAGAAGGACCGGGATATTCCCTTGAAGAAAAAACCGGAAGAGAAACCGGCGGCACCGGCTTCCAAAGAAAAGCTCGTTTATCCTTCTGCAAACAAGAAGCCGTCGGTTAACGAAAAAACGAAAGCCGTTCGAAAACAGCTTCGTTTTCCCGTCAAAACCGTGCTTTTGTTCTTCCTCTTGTTTGCCGTTATGGTATTCGTAGCATACGGTTTAATTAACGTATTCCGGTTTTTCG
The DNA here is from genome assembly GCA_012744235.1 of Clostridiaceae bacterium. Lineage (GTDB taxonomy): Bacteria > Bacillota > Clostridia > JAAYHZ01 > JAAYHZ01 > JAAYHZ01. The sequence continues at coordinate 1,742 of JAAYHZ010000455.1, read as the reverse complement.
ACGACCGAAACGTACAAGAAGTAAACAACGAAATATCCGACGATAACAATAAATACGAAATATCCGTTGAAGGACACAACGGAACTCGAATCGAAACGACACAGCCGGGCGGCAATCCGGTGGAAACGACACAACCCGTTACGACAACGGCGGAAACGACAACCGCAACCCAAACCGCAACGACCTCTTCTTCTCAGACAACGGGAGCAAACGGTTACAAAGGCGTTAGGGAATATATCGTTCAAGCCGGGGATTATTTAAGAAAAATTAGCAAGGATTTTTACGGAGTGGATGAATATTATCACGTCATCGTGGAATACAACAACTTGCAGGGTACCGATCTTACTGTAGGCCAAAAATTGTATATTCCTCCCCTCGTCGACGAGGACGGTACGGAATTCGAGCTCTACGTGGTACAGCCCGGCGATTATTTAATCGAGATCAGCAGAAAAGTATACAACGACGGGAATAAGTACAAAATCATTCAAGAATACAACAATTTAAAAGACGACGATCCCATCGTTGTCGGCCAAATCCTGAAAATACCTCTTAAATAAAGGTACAAGAAAAAGGAGCGAAAAGCTCCTTTTTTATTCCAAGCTTTAATATTGAGGCTATAGGACTTCGATTTCGACCTCCACGTTTCCTTTCACGGCTTTCGAGTAAGGGCAAATGTTGTGTGCCAGCTTTACATACTTCTCCGCCGTTTCTTTGTCCACGCCGTCGATAGCGGCTTGGATACGCGCGGAAAGCTTCAGTCCCTTGTCAATCGGATCCTCTACCAACGATACAATAGCCGTTACTTTACTCGACTCGTACTTTACCCTCGCTCTTTCCAGTACCAACTGCAGGGCACCGTTAAAACAAGCGCTGTAGGCAGCGGCAAACAACTGCTCGGGATTGGTGGCATTTGTAGCGTCACCGCCCATTTCCTTGGGTTTGGCAACATCAACCGAAAAACTTCCGTCCGGAACATAGGATCGTCCGTTGCGACCTCCGGTGTTCGTTACTTGCGTAGTATATACCGCTTTCATTTTTTCGGCCTCCTTTATCATATTTTTCACTATTATACCATATTCTTTACATAACACCGGTCACATAGGTTACCACTTACTTCCCTTAAGACAAAATTCTTGATACAAAAAGCGGCGGTTACATCTCGTCGCCGCCGCTTAATGCATACTTTATTTACATTGATTACAGCAAGTAGCTGCTGTCCGGATCCAAGTACAAGGTAGCCTTGTCCTTAGTTCTTAAAATGGTAGCCGGAACCAATTCGTTCACATAACCCTTCACCGTGTCGTATACGGCTCTGGCCTTTGTCTTCGCAGGCACGATGCAGTACAGCCATCCCTTGTCTACCAACGTAGGAATGGTTAAGGACAACGCATGGGTAGGTACCAAATCGATGGATGCGAAGCATCCGTCGTTGACTTGCTGTTGTCTGCATACTTCGTCCAGCTTCACCACTTTAACCACTTCGGTGTCACCGAATTTTGCGATACCGGGGTCGTTAAATGCCAAGTGGCCGTTTTCGCCGATACCCATACAAACGATGTCAATGGGATGAGCGGCCAAAAGTCCGGCATATCTTTCGCATTCGGCTTTCAGGTCTTCCGCATTTCCGTTTAAGTAATTTGCAGATTTGAGGTTCACTTTTCCCCACAGCCTGTCGCGAATAAAGTTACCGAATCCTTGAGGAGCATCCTTGTCAAGGCCGATGTATTCATCCATATGGAATG
>JAAYHZ010000454.1 GCA_012744235.1 Clostridiaceae bacterium | reverse complement strand
TTCCTAAAAAACATAATCCCGCAGCAAATGAAGATTTCTCCTGCATCTACTACGGGATTTTGGAACGAACTTTATTTTTATAGAGCGAACTTTATTTTCATGGAGTGAACTTTATTTGAATTATACACAGACCGATACGGGAACGGCTTGTACGGAGAAATCCTTCGCCATTAAAGCTCTGATATACCCCCTGTCGGTACTCGTGTTTTCGATACGAAATCCGCGATCATAATAAAACCGAACCAAGTCTTTATTGCTGACGGCGGTATGAAGATATACCTTTTTAACGTCGGAGGCTTTTAAGAAATCCTCCGCCGCATCCAAAAGCTTACCTCCTATTCCGAAGCGGTGAAAAATGGGCAGCACTCCGAAACGGGTCAAATAAGCCGACCGGTCCTGCAGTATTTCAAGGCGAAGCGTTCCCGCAATGATTCCGTCGTTTAAAACCGCAACCAAAACATGCTTGTTAAAAATATCTTTTTCAATATCTTCAACGGTTTCCTTCAGCGCTTCCACCGTATAGTCCAAACCGGACTTTTCACAATATTTTATAAACGATTCCTGTATAACGGTATGGATACCCGAGGCATCCTCCGGTACCGCTTTTCGAATAAATATTTGATTCATTTCCAATCCCATAAGCTCCGATTACTTATTATCCTTCATCAACATAACCATAATGGCCTTTTGCACATGCAGACGGTTTTCCGCTTGGTCGAAAATTTTTGACATCGGACCGTCGATAATATCCTCCGTCACTTCATAACCTCGGTAAGCCGGCAGACAATGCAAAAACATGGCGTCTTTCGCCGCATGAGCCCATAATTCCTTGTTCACTTGATAATCCTTAAATGCTTTTATCCTTGTTTCTTTTTCTTGCTCCTGCCCCATGCTTACCCAAGTATCGGTGTAAATCACATCGGCATTTTCCACCGCCTTGACCGGATCGTTGATAAGCTCGATTACCGCTCCGGATTCCTTTGCATTTTGCAAAGCGTTGTTAATTACCGCAGGGTCGCATTCATACCCCTTCGGCGTCGCTATGGACAGCGCCATACCGATTTTGGAGCAGCCGTGCAAAAGGGAATTGGCGATATTGTTTCCGTCTCCCACGTATGCCAGCTTCAAGCTTTTCAAATCTCCCTTGTATTCCTTTACGGTGAACAAGTCCGCCAAGATTTGGCAAGGATGCAGAAGGTCCGTTAATCCGTTGATAACGGGTATGGTACCGTATTTCGCCAATTGCTCTACGTCCGATTGCTTGAAGGTCCGGATCATGATTCCGTCTATGTATCGAGACAAGACCTTGGCGGTATCATAGAAGGATTCTCCTCTGCTGACCTGAATATCGTTGGCGCTTAAAAACAAGGGGTACCCTCCCAACTGGTACATTCCGGTTTCGAAGGAGACACGGGTTCGGGTGGAGGATTTGGTGAAAATCATCCCCAATGTTTTGCCCTTCAACAAATGATGCTCGATACCTTCCTTGACATATCTTTTTAATTTTTCCGACCATTCAAACACCCGGTTAATTTCGTCTATGGTCATATCGTTTATGCTTAACAAATGCTTCATTGTTTCATTCCTCCCGTTAACGCCTGCTCAAATTCCGCAAAGAAGGGATCCGTATCCTCCTTCTTAATAATCAACGGCGGAGTAAGGCGGATCACACGGCTTCCGACCGTACCTACCAAAAAGCCTTTTTCAAGTAAAGCGTCTTTTACCGCTGCGGCAATATCCGATGTAAACTCGATACCGATCATTAAACCTTTTCCGCGAACCTCTTTTATGAGGTCGGTTTTCGCCGCGATCTCGTTAAGCTTTTCCGTCATATACGCTCCCATCGCTTCAACATTTTTAAGCAAGCCGTCTTTTTCAATGGTATTTAAAACCGCTAAAGCCGCCGCACAAGCCAAAGGATTCCCTCCGAAGGTGGATCCGTGGTCTCCCGGTTCCATGGCTTTTGCAACGAATTCTTTGGCCAAAAATGCTCCGATGGGAACACCGCCTCCTAATGCTTTTGCCAAAGTAAAGATGTCCGGCTCTATGCCAAAGTGTTCGTACCCGAACATTTTTCCGGTTCTCCCTATGCCGCATTGCACCTCGTCGAATATAAGTAAAAGGTCGTATTGATCGCATAAAAGGCGAACCTTCTTGGCATAATCCGCGTCCACGATGTTAATGCCCCCTTCCCCTTGGATGGGCTCCATCATAACGGCGCAGGTATTTTCATTGATCTTTCCTTTTAATGCATCAATATCGTTGGCCGGAACCGATACGAATTTTTCAGGCAGCGGTTTGTACGATTTATGATATTTTTCCTGCCCCGTTGCCGCTAAAGTGGCCAAGGTCCTTCCGTGGAAGGATTTTTCCAACGTGATAATTTCGTACTTTTCTTTTAATCCTCTTTTTTGAAAATACAAACGAGCCAGCTTAATGGCGCCTTCATTGGCTTCCGCACCGCTGTTGGAAAAGAAAACCTTATCGCAACAGGACAGAGAAACCAGTTTTTGGGCTAATTCCGCTTGCTTTTCAATGTAATACAGGCTGGAGCAGTGGATTAGCTTTTCCGCTTGGGATTTAATCGCCTCTACCAAAGCGTGATGATTATGCCCTAAACAGTTAACGGCAATACCCGCCAAAAGATCGCAGTATTTTTTCCCCTTGGTATCGTACAGGTACACTCCTTCGCCTTTTTCAAAGCATACCGGAGTGCGATTCCCGAATGTATTCATATAATATTTTTTATCAAGATCTATAATTTTTTGAAGCTTCGCATCGTCTTGAACCGTCATAGATTTTCATCCCTTTCCGTTTTTAACTATCCCTCCATGTATACCTTCTCGTTTTTATGGTATAACATCTTATCCTTAAAAATCATGGTACCGATTCCCCTGCTGGTAAAGATCTCTAGCAATATACTGTGGGGAATTCTGCCGTCGATAATGTGGGTTCGGTTTACACCGCTTTCCGCCGCACGAATGCATCCTAAAACCTTCGGAATCATTCCGCCGGATACGACACCGGACTTCATTAATTCCTTCGCCTCGTCGACGGATAGATAAGGAATGACTTCATCGCTGTCAACCGACTCTTTAATCCCCGGAACGTCCGTCAGTAAAATCAGCTTTTCCGCCTTCAGACGAGCGGCCAACTCTCCGGCAACGGTGTCGGCATTAATATTGTAGCTGTGCCCGTCGGCACCTACCCCGATGGGAGCTACCACCGGTATATACCCGTCTTTAGCTAATGTATCCAGAACCTTTGCGTTGATGTTTGTAATCTTTCCGACATATCCTAAATCCACCCATTCGCCGTCGGATTCCATTTTTTCCTGTTCGCATTCGATAAGCTTCGCGTCGATACCGCATAACCCCACCGCTTTTCCGCCGGTTTGGTTGATTAAGGATACGATTTCCTTGTTCACGGTTCCTACCAAAACCGATTGGACCACTTCCATGGTGGCTTGGTCGGTGACTCGAAGTCCGTTTACAAACTTCGTGGGAATATTCATAATCTTCAACGTTTTATTGATCTCCGGTCCGCCCCCGTGAACAATAATGGGATTGGTTCCGATAAATTTCAACAGCGTAATATCCTCCATTACCGAGCTTTTCAAGCTGTCATCCAGCATAGCGCTTCCGCCGTATTTAATGACAATGGTTTTTCCGCTCAGTCCTTGGATATACGGGAGAGCTTCGATTAATATTTGTGCCTTTTTAATGTATTTGTCCATATCCATCATATCTTTCGCTCCTGTTCGCTTGGTTTTTTTGTTTTGGTTATAGATACAACCCCGAAACGCTAAGCCCTGCTTTTTCATCGATTCCGAACATTAAATTCAAGTTCTGTATGCCTTGGCCGGACGCTCCCTTTCCGATATTGTCGATAGCGGAAAGGACGATGACCCTTCCCGTTTCCTTATCCGTAGCATTCCCGATATCGATAAAGTTGGATCCCGCTACGGACTTTGTTTCCGGGTATACGCCTTTGTTCAAAATTCGTACAAAGTATTCGCCCTTGTAATACTCTTTGTATAGCTCCAAAAGCTCTTCCGCAGACGCTTCCTTTGTCAAGCTCGCATACCCCGTTACCAGCATTCCTCTTTTCATGGGAACCAGATGAGGCGTAAAGGTCAATTTAATCGGCTCTCCGTAAAGCTTGGAAAACTGCTCTGCGATTTCCGAGGTATGACGGTGGGAAGCCGGCTTATATGCCAGAAAATTCTCCGTGCATTCGCAGAAGGAATAGGACAATTCGCTTTTTCTTCCGGCACCCGATACTCCGGACGCGGCATCGATGATAATGGATTTCGGATCGATTCGTTTTTCACAAAGCAAAGGCGCAAATCCCAATATGGAGCAAGTGGGATAACATCCGGGGTTCGCTACGACGGGAGCTTCTTTGATTTTTTCCCTGTACAATTCCGGGATGCCGTAAACCGCTTTTTTATTCCATTCGGGATACTCGTGCTTTATACCGTATACTTTTTCGTATATGTCAATATTGTCGTATCGATAATCGGCACTTAAGTCCACGACCTTCAAGCCTTTTTCCGCCAAATCACAGGTCATTTTCATGGAAGCACCGTGAGGAAGAGCCACAATAGCCGCATCCGCAGCTTGGGCTATTTTTTCAACATCCGGTTCCTCGCAAACGATATCGGTGATTCCTCTCAGGTGGGTATAAACATCGCACAGTTTTTGTCCCTTAAACGTTTGGCTGCCGGCAAAGGTCAGCTTAAATTCCGGATGATTTAAGACGAGCCTTGCCGCCTCGACTCCTGCATAACCCGTTATTCCGACAATTGCAACTTTTATCACATCAAGCACCTGCCTTGCCATATATTCCAATTCTATGTTTCATTTTTTGTATTATAACTCCGTCTGCATAAAAATTCAATAGCAATCTTTAAAAATGTATATTTATTCACTGTGTTTTTCTCGTATAAATTTCTGTGTAAATATGGTATAAATATAGGTAGAAGATGTATATATAAAATACCTGTAGTGAATCGGAGGAACCTATGAAGTTAAATCACATCGAAGAATACAACAAGTGGCTAAACGACCCTTATATAGACGAAACAACCAAACAAGAGCTTCTGAAAATCAAAGACGATGAAAACGAAATCCTCGATCGATTCTACCAAGGCCTGCCCTTTGGCACTGCCGGTATGCGAGGTATCATCGGTGCCGGTTTAAACCGAATGAATTCCTATGTCGTGGAAATCACCACCCAAGCGTTAGCGGAGGTTTTGATCGAAGAAGGAGAAGAGAACAAAGAAAAAGGGGTGGCCATAGCTTACGACTGCAGGCACTTTTCGAAGGAGTTTGCATGGCTGAGCGCTTCCATTTTGGCCGGCAACGGCATCCGTACTTACATTTACGACGGGATGAGGCCTACGCCGGAATTGTCCTTTACCGTCAGGCATTTAAAATGCGCATCCGGAATCATGATCACCGCCAGCCACAATCCGAAAAATTACAACGGATACAAGCTGTATAACAGCGAAGGGTCCCAAATTCTATCGGATACGGCGGAAAAAATCGCCTACAAAAAGGAGCATATGAACGGTTTTGCTTCGGTTAAAAAAATGAACACCGAAACGGCAATAGAAAAAGGATTGATCAAAGTGTTAGGAGAAGAAACGGACCGTGTGTACATCGATTTGGTCAAAGGCTTGACCTTGATCGATCCCGCGATTCCAAAGGACATCAATATCGTTTACACTCCCTTAAACGGCACCGGCAGCAAGCTGATGCGGCAAGTACTGGCCGAAAGCGGCTTTACAAACGTATACATCGTTAAAGAACAGCAGGATGAAGATCCCGACTTTACGACGGTAGAATACCCGAATCCGGAAGATCCGAAGGCCTTTGATTATGCCCTTCGATACGGCAAAAAACATGATGCGGACCTTTTACTGGCAACGGACCCGGATGCGGATCGATTGGCCGTTATGGTAAAAATGAAAAACGGAGAATATCAATTCTTAACGGGAAACCAAACCGCCGCTTTATTAATCAGCTACATTCTCGCTTCCCGAAAAGAACGAGGGATACTGCCGGCAAACGGCGCTATGATCAAATCCATCGTTACCGGAGAGTTAGGAGACGAGATTGCAGAAAGCTACGGTGTTGCAACCTTTGAAACCTTAACAGGATTCAAAAACATTTTTGCAAAAGCCAACGAATTTGAAAGAACCGGCAAATACGAGTTCTTGCTGGGATACGAAGAAAGCATCGGTTATAACGCCGGGACCTTTGTAAGGGATAAAGACGCCATATCTTCCGGTATGCTGATTTGCGAAGCCTGCGCTTACTACAAAAGCAAAGGCTTAACCCTGTACGACGCGTTGGAGGAGCTTCAGAAGCGATTCGGGTATTTCGGGGAAAAATTAATGAACATTGTGTTGGAGGGGTATGAAGGGCAGCGTATCATCAACGCTACTATGGAAAAATGGAGAACAAGCTACCCTGCCGAAATGAACGGAAGCAAATTGGTTTACAAAGTCGATTACAAAACCGGAATAAAAGAAACGATTGCAGACGGTAAAACCGAGAAGGTGGACGTGGATTATTCGGACGTGTTGAAGTACAAATTTGACAACGGCTGTTGGTATGCGATCCGGCCTTCGGGAACGGAACCGAAATTAAAGGTATACCTCTATTCGAAAGGAACGAGCAAACAAAACGCACAAGACAATATTGAAGCTCTTGAAAGAATCATTACCCAAGAGTTGATAGAGGCCGGTGCCATTCGTAAGGAGCGGTAAATGAGTTATATCAACGTCTTCGTAATTGCCCTGGGGCTCGCAATGGACGCTTTGGCCGTATCCATAACCGTAGGTTTGAAATCTTGTGATTGCAACAATCGCACGAGTGTCGCCCTCAAAGCCGGAATATGGTTTGGGGGTTTTCAAACGGGTATGAATCTTATGGGGTGGTTTTTAAGCAGCTTTTTTACAAGATATATTGAAGCGTATGGACATTGGATCAGCTTTGCGTTGCTGTCCTTAATAGGGCTCAATATGATTCGTGATGCCATTAAGAAAGAAGAAAAGGCATGTGAATTCCACAATTGGCAAAAGGTTTTTGTGCTGGCGCTGGCGGTAAGCATCGATTCCATGGCGGTCGGCATCAGCTTCGCTTCTTTGGGAGATCCGATTTTAATACCTTCCTTGATCATTGGGATGGTATCCTTTTTATTATCGATGCTGGGAGTGCTTTTCGGCAATCTTGCAACAAGAATTAAGGGGCTGTGCGAAAAAGCGGATTTTCTCGGCGGCTCTCTCCTTATTTCCATGGGAATTAAGATTTTGGTTGAGCATATATAACGAAAAAAACGGAACGATTGATATGCGTTCCGTTTTCTTTATGAATCACGACATGCTTTACAAATACAAAATTTGGCTCCAAGCGGTTTTTCCCTCTTGGTCGTAGCATTCCAGCCTCACATAGGTTTCATTAGGCTTCACGGTATAGATGCCTTGCGTAATGCATTTGCCGTCTTTTCCGCTTTGGACTCGATCCGGCGCCCACAGAGCGTCGCTTAAAAAAGCCATGGAGGCAACCGGAGAAGTTTGTGCAACGATGATATCTCCTTCTCTTTCAAACCGGTAAATTTCGGGTCCTTGGCTGCAATAGAAGTTCCCTTCTTTTATGGATTGAAGCAAATCTTGCTTGGATAAAGAGGGACTTTCGACGACAATATATCCTCCGAAATGGTCGGTGTCGTAAAAATGAGCGTCATCCGTTGCAAGTAAAAGGATTTTCTTTCCCGAGGCTGCGCAAACGTCAATGTACGAACCGGAATGGCCCCTTCTTGAATAGGCATGAGATATATGATTCCATATTTCGATTCCGATTATGTTTTGAAGATTCAAGCAATCGTCAAATGACATCAAGGACCAGGCAGGATGAGCCAAAAAGGCGATTCCGCCCCGGTTTACGATGTCTCTTGTCGCTTCGTTAGGCGTTATATTGCGATTAGGAACAAAATCGTCGTCGGGCTCCAAACACACAATATGAAAAGATTTATTTGGGTTTTTAAAATCGTAATTCAGCTCGCAGCCGTTGAAAACCGTAAATGTCGAGTCGCAATACTCATCCGCGTAGGGAAACAGCTTGTAATGATCCGTAATGGCCAAAAAGTCGTATCCCTGCTTTTTGTACAGCTCGATGCAGTCCTTCGGGTCCAATTTTCCGTCCGAGCGTGTCGTATGCACATGTAGATTTCCTTTAAATTTCATCTTACCACCTTATATTTTTTAGTCTAACTCCGTATACCGTACCAGTTTTTCGATGCTTCTCGGAACCGCGTCCTGCGAGTTCTTCCAAGGTTCGTTTTGGTAGCGATAATCGAACTTTTTAATAAACCAATCCATATCGCCGTATATGCGTTTTAAGTTTTCCACTTGGAGGTTCAAAACGACGGATACGAACTCCTCCGCTCTGTCCCCGCTCATATATTTCGCCGTACTTTTTAGCAGCATGTTTAAATGGGGTAAACAAAAACCCTTATGTTCTTTAAACATTCTTCGGAACTCGTCTTCTCTTCCGTATAAATAACAGATGACCTCCAAATATCGTTCCATGGTAGTGTTTATGCGATCGCATATTTCACAGGTTGATTCCAGCCGGTCCAGCGTTTGTATAGCTTTTTGGGCTCCTGCAACGGTCTTTCCCTTGCCGAACAAGGAAGCTTTTTTCTTCCCTCCGGGTCCCGGCTTCGCATCTTCCATCAATTTGATCACATACTCCAAATGGGAATTGATTATCAATGACAAACCCAATATGTTTTCCCGGGCGTTGTATAGCTTTGTCAAATGTCTTCTGCAAAAGCCCTTTTCGGTCGTATCATCCCTTTTATCCGGTTCCATTAATGACGGCCCTAAGATGAACTCCACCGCCTTGTCCTCCAAATCCTTTTCCAAGACACATATAGGGCATTCGCAATCCTGCCTGAATGCATCCGTTACAGGAATCGTATAAATTTTCTCCTTCATCGTTAAAGTCCTTTCTTGATCGAATTGGGCTAAAATAGTCGTATTACACAATATTATACCACAACAAATCCTAGAAACATCTTACGGTTGCAAAATCCGACAAGAAAGATTAAACTGTTACACATGGTAAGAAACGATTATCTAAAGGAAGCTACATATACGGCGCGGCAAGAAGAAAACTGCGTAAAGCTGTACAATGTCAGGCATTTTGATTTGCCCTCTACCTTTGAAAACGGCCAGTGTTTTCGATGGGAAAGAATGGATTCCGACCGTTACATCGGCGTTGCAAAGGGCAAGGTGCTGGAGGTCAAAAAAGACGGAGACCTTTATTTATTCTATAATACGAATCTCCAAGAATTCGAGAAGGTGTGGGTCCCCTATTTTACACTTGACATCGATTACGATAAGGTCATAAAGGTTCTGTCCAAAGATCCTCTCTTGGAAAAAGCCATTGCCTTTGCACCGGGCTTGCGCCTTTTGCGTCAGGATTTTCACGAAACCTTGATTTCTTTTATCCTGTCATCCAATAACAATATTCAAAGGATAAAAAAGATCATCGGCAACCTGTGCCAAGCGGCGGGAAAAGACATACGGTATAACGGAAAGATATATAAAACCTTTCCAAGCATACGGGATATGAAGCATCTGACCTGCCGAGACTTTTTAGATATGGGTGCAGGCTACCGAAGCAAGTACTTAGAGCATACGATCCAAAGGTTGTGCTGCGAAGATATCGATGCATCCTTTCTTCGAACCTGTTCCTTGGACCAAGCCCGAAAAACTCTCCAACAATACATGGGAATCGGCGTAAAGGTAGCGGATTGTATTTTACTGTATTCCGGAACGCGGTACGACTGTTTCCCGGCGGACGTGTGGATAAAAAAAATCATGCGCTCCTACCTTGATGACCGGTTTTCCGTGGATGACATACTGGAATACGCTTCCTCCGTTTTCGGCCCCTATGCCGGTATTGCCCAACAATACTTGTTCCACTATGCCAGGTTCCATCTGTAAGCATACGACATAAGAACACATGGGAGATTTTGTTCATATACTGGGGGTATAGAAAATTGTATCAGGTGGTTCTATGCATGAATGTTTAGCAACAATGGATTCCGGAAATTTCGCCGTTGCTCTTGCCCATAATTTGAAAACGGAAGGATACGACGCTCGCGTCATACCGACACCTTGCCGAATCTCCAGAACGGGTTGCGGTTATTGTATTCGAATCTTGGAAAATCACATACCGGTTTTATTTAACAAAAGCAGCCAAATGGGGTATGTCATAAGAGAAATTTATCGTGTTGAAACACATAACGGAAAAACGAAATACGTTCTCATTTATCCGGCATAGCCGTACTTTACTCGCATTTTATTGCTATTTTTGTGCTTGACTGATAGTTTTTTACTATTTGCAAAAACAGTTCCATTGTGTTATACTTACCATACCGAAAAAGATTCCTGGGATGTGCGTGGTACTTTATATTTTGACCCTACGTTTACAAATCGGGAGAGGTTTTAAGTCTTTGGTCGGAATGCCAGGCCGCATTTATTACCGTTTTTAACGGTAGCAGCGGACGGCAGGAAAACCAATCACCTCACCCACCTAGCAGGGAGCTAGGAGTCAGAAATGAAGGAAACGGCATCCCGGGATTTTATTTTACCGACCGTGCTTGTTCCGGTCTTTTTTATCCCTTACCTCCTTTCCGTCCGTTAACCCTTGTGAGTTTAATAAGATGTGGTATAATGATTATGCGTTTTATCAATTCGCAACACAAAAAGAAACCACCACAATGTGAATGTGGCGGGTGTTGTAAACTAAAATATATTCGGACAAGAGAATTGATAAACGCATATTGTACCAAACCGCGTAGGTTCTCATTTTCCCATGGGAATTTTAAAAGGTCAACATCGGTTTGATTCGAACATTTTAGGCTTAAAAGTACGTTAAAACGGTACTTCGCACCTTGAAAATCGAAGAAAAAGCGGAAAATCGCCTGAAAAAGAGCAAGCTACGCCCTCCCATAAAGGGTCGTTTTACACGATATTCAGTTGTCAAGAATCTACGGTCCGGTACCGGTAGGCAATAAAGCCGGCTGCGCGTACAAAGAGCGAGGAACCAAAAGAAAAGATTGGCTTCCGCATTTCGGACAGCGGTCAAGAGGTTCAACTTTGCACTTGGGGAATTCTTGAATAACTCCCGTGGGTGCGGTTGCCTTCAGCAAATCTCTGCATAATTCCAAACGCTCTTCTCTTCCTCGGTTGGCAAGCAATCCGTAATGTCGAATTTTCATGAATCCTTTGGGCAACACATGGAGGAGAAAACGGCGTACGAACTCGTCTTCGGAAAGCTGCATGATCTTGATTTTGTTGTGATCTTTGTAATCTTTCCAGTGGAAACGCACCGTCTGCGTGTCGGGATTATGAGAAACGATTCGGCTGTCCGAGATCGCCACTTTGTGAGTATATCGGCCGAGATACCGTATAACGGCGGAAGCGTCTTTAAACGGTTTCTTGCAATAGCATACCCAATCCTTGGAGTACAGTAAGTCCAGAAATTGTTGCCTTTTTTGAACGGTATCCAAACCTTCCGTCAATTGAAGGGTGTTATTAACAAAGAATGTTTTCAATTCCTCGAGGAACTTTCCCCGGAAAACGATGCTGATCGCTTTAAGAGGAAGGAAAAAGGAATCTTTGGAAACAACGAATCGTTTGCGATCGCTGGACAATCCGCCGCCCGTTACGATACAATGCAAATGGGGATGGAACTGAATGTTTCGCCCCCATGTATGTAAGACGGCGATAAAGCCGGGTTGCGCCCCGAGAAATTTTTCGTTCTCCGAGAGAGTCAAAACGGTTTGACTAGCGGCACGAAAGAGCAGATTGAACATATTGTCGGGGTTTGCAAGAAACAAGGGATTGAGTTCGGCAGGCACGGTGAAAACCACGTGGAAATAGGGTATCGGGAGCGTGTTGGCGACTTGCTTTTCAACCCATTTTCTTTGGTTGGACCCTTGACAAACGGGACAATGTCGATTTCGGCAGGAATTGAAATGTGCCTCGGTGTAACCGCAATCGTCACATCGTTGGACGAATCCTCCCATTTCGGGAGTGCGGCACTTACAGATTGCGTCAATGACTTTTGTTTTTTGGGGAGAATAGCTTTGGGACGGCAATCTCTCTTTAAAGGACTGAAAGATCTTTTGAATTTTAGAGGACATTAAAATCACCTCCGAAACCGTCAGCCGGACTCTTCACCCCTTGAAGATGCTTCCGTGCCAAGTGCGTGTAACGTTTGGTGGTCCAAATGCTTGCATGACCGAGTAGGGATTGTATGACTTCGATATCTTGTCCGGATTCGTAAAGGTGTGTCGCAAAGCTATGGCGTAAAGAATGAATGCACGCATTTTTGCGGATTCCGGCTTTTATTACGGCATCATGAAACGCCTTTTGGATTCCCTGCGCTGCCATAGGCTTACCGGAAGAGGCACCCGGGAAAAGATAAGGACCTTCAGGTCTGTAAAGCCTCCAATAATCTCGAAGAAGCGTCAAATACTCCGGAGACAGTATCGTATAGCGATCTTTGTTGTTTTTACTTTTTCGAACGGCGATCTGCATATTCTCACTGTCAATATCTTTGATTTTTAGATTCAAGGCTTCTCCGAGACGAAGACCTGCAGAATAACAAAGGTATAGAATGACTCTGTATCGAGGGTTTCTTATGTAGGAAAATATTCGTTTGATTTCATTTTGCGACAATACGGCAGGCAGTACAGTTTCCTTACGAACACGAGGAAGTAAAGACTCATCAAAAGTTTTTTGCAATCCTACACGGAAGAAAAGACGTATGGCTGCTCTGACTTGGTTGATGTAATCCGCACTCAAGGATCGCTTAACAAGACCGTGCAAATACAAAAGTACATCTTGCTGAGAGATTTGACAGGGATGTTTCTGAACCGTTTGATAAAACTTAATAATTTGTCGCTCATAAAGATAGATTGTTCTTTGAGAATAACGGCAGGTCTCAAGAACAAACTTAACATTGTGGAGCGCTTGATCAAAATCGACGGATAAATTTGTTGACATAACAATACCACCTTTCAAAATCAAATTAATGGGAGCTATTATATACGATTTTGAAGGTGATAGGAATTAAATATAAAGGTTAGGACCCGAAAAGGGTAAATACTGTTGAGCTACCGCGCAGCGGTTTGGTACAAT
>JAAYHZ010000453.1 GCA_012744235.1 Clostridiaceae bacterium | reverse complement strand
TTTTTGTATGGAAATTTAATCATATCACAATCGGGGTCCTCTTTCTATTTGTTATATTCTTCCATTGATTATTATCCGAAACTTACTTTACGCTAATAACAAAAAAAGAGAAGAAGAATTTTTACATCTCCTCCGTATAACGACTTTTTTTAGCTATCTTTTACTTTTTCAGATTCGGAATCAAAACTTCCAAGATATTGATAATAACGGATAACTGATGGTTGGTGCAATTTTCGATCAAGTCATGAACTTTCTTTATGTTTTCGCTGTTATCTTCTTTTACGGTATCCAGCTCAATGATACTGCTCGTATCAATGTTGTATGTTTTGCATATTTCAATGACCTTTTGGATGTTGATGTTTCTTTCTCCACGCTCAATCGTTCCCCAATAAGCAGCATCAATGTTCAGTTTCTCGCAAAACTGTTCCCGTGTCATTTTATTGGTTTCACGGAACTTACGAATGTTGTAAGCGATTTTTTTTACCAGGTCGTTCGTGTCCATCGAAGAGCGCACTCCTAAAGTCTTTTTCTTTTGCTTCTTATATTTTATCGAGAATTATTACGGGTTTACAGTAACAAAATGATGATACGAGTGTCGCAAACTGCATGTAACAATGGAAACCGAAAGACATTTCGCAGGTTTTCATTGAACCGAATCTTCGGTAAGTGATATAATTCGACGTATGAATCACTACAGATAGGGAGAATACGAGTTTATTCTTTAAGTCGAGTTTATGAAAAGAAAGTATATTACTTATTTGAGCTGCACGGTTTTGGCTTGTTATGCCATGATCATAACGTCCATTAGTCCCATGATATTGGATATTTCCCGTACCTACCAAGTGGATTTGGCCACGGTAGGTGTTTTGTTTACCTTTTTGTTCATCGGTTTGACGGTTTTTGTTCCCGTAGCCGGCAATTTGGCGGATCGAGTAGGAAAAAAACGAGTGTTGAATGTATCCGTTATCGGTTTAGTCCTTGCGTTATTCGGCTTTGTAAAGGCTCCGAGCTTTGTTGTCCTTTGCATCCTGTCGATTTTTATAGGCGGATTCGGCGGAGTTACGGAAAGCATGATCGGCGCTTTTGTCCACGATATCAATCCGGAAAAGCCGGAATACTACGTGAACATGACCCAAGTCTTTTTCGGCATCGGTGCCATTATCGGACCTTTGATCGCAGGACAAATGCTGTCAAAAGGATTCGATTGGCGAATCGGTTATACGGTGATCGGCCTTTTCATGGCCGCCGCGGCTTTGGTTTTTCTTTTTTCCAAAGGAGACGGGAAAAAGGTTTCTTTGGACGCTTCGGAAAAAGGAGAGCTTCGTTTGTCCGAGCTTATCAAAAGCAAGGTTTTCATACTCCTTTGCTTGGCCATGTTTTTTTACACCGGTTCGGAAGTGGGAGCTTGGGGATGGATGTGCACCTATTTGGAAGAAAGCTTTATGTTTACTGCAGATCAATCCTCGGTAGCCGTAGCCTTTTTTTGGTTGGCATTAACGTTAGGAAGAATCTTCTGCGGTTGGCTGACCACAAGGTTTTCCACGGTTGGCATCGTATCCTTTTTGGCGTTTTCTTCCGCCGCCTTTACCTTGTTTTCAGCTTTGGTGAAAAGCGATGCAGGCATATACGGAGCCGTAATTGCCATGGGTCTTGCTTTTTCCAGCCAGTATCCTTTGATTTTATCTTATGCGGGAAAAGTGACGGGAAGATCTTCCGGGAAGGTCTTTTCCATTCTGACGGCGTTTTCCGGAATCGGCAATATGATCGTGCCGTTTTTCATGGGGGTTCTCGGAGACTTTTTGGGTATGCGGTATGCCATGATCCTGCCCGCCCTTTTATTTCTCTTAACCGGAGCTATCTTTGTCTACTTCGGCAAGGCTCCGAAAAACGAATTCAATTAAAATAGGGGACCTTTCGTCCCCGTTTTTTATTGTTTAATCCTTTTGAACAAAATCTTGATTCATGCCGATTTTCAGCAGGATATCTTTTTCTTTCTCCTTGGAGGAACCGGCAGCATCATAGGTGTACATTTTGTAGGCGGTATAGCCTCCCGCTAAGTTTTTTACGTTTTTGAAGCCGTGTTGTTTCATGATTCGGTAGGCGATGTAGGAGCGGACGCCTACGGCACAGTGAAGGACGTAGCTTTGGTTTTTATCCAAAGACAGCAATGATTCCCTCAAATCATCCACCGGTACATGTATACTTCCCTTTATATACCCTTTGGATCTTTCGTAAGAGGTTCGAACGTCCAAAACCACAGGCTTCGGATCCGCCTTTTCCAGCTCCTCCACGGTGATGTATTCGACGGTGCCGTTTACGATATTTTCGGCGGAAAATCCCGCTATGTTCACCGGATCTTTGGCGGATGAATAAGGAGGTGCATAGCATAAATCCAGCTCTTCCAAGTCGAAAACCGTAGCACCGAACTTTATGGCCGTGGCAATCACGTCAATTCGTTTATCCACTCCCTTGTATCCTACTCCTTGGGCGCCTAACACTTTTCCGCTTTTATGGAATAAAAGCTTAAGTGTCAGCGGTTTGCCTCCCGGATAATATCCCGCATGGGAAAGAGGGTGAACGATGGTTATATCATAATCCTTGTGAAGCATGAGGCCGTCTCTTCGCAATTGCTTTTCATTGAGACCGGTACAAGCCACGGTAAGGTCGAATACCTTGGCTACCGACGAGCCTAAAGAGCCTTTGTAGGTACGCAAAAGCCCGCATATGTTGTCGGCGGCCAAACGTCCCATTTTGTTTGCAGGACCGGCCAAAGGTATAATC
>JAAYHZ010000452.1 GCA_012744235.1 Clostridiaceae bacterium | reverse complement strand
GTAGTAGGCGTATTATCTTTGATGATGAACAGGAGTATCGGTAATACAATAGGAATGAGACTTAAAACGGCATACAATATTTCGTTCCCGGGCGAATACATTTTAAACAATTTGAGTAAAGTAAAGAAGAGCAGGACTGCAAAAACAATAGCAATGAGCCATCGAATAATAGGAATGATGGCGCATAATAATGCTCCCGCAGGCAATACATATTCAATGTAAGGAACAGGATATGTACCGACGGAAACATCGCCTACCAGCTTACCGAGTATGTAATAATTCGCGAATGGAATGAAAGCCAGCCATGCATATTCAATATTCCGTTTCGAAGCCATCACATACAAGGACCAAGCCATCAATAAATACAAAGCGATACCAAGCAGCCACCCTATCAACGGCAACAAAATCAACATAAAAACTACCTCCTACACCGTATTTTAGTTTTTGCAAATTTCCATAAACCGGACTTGCAAAACTCCTATAATTATATCTTACACATAGTACATAGTATGTCAAATGTTTTATTGTATGTTTCTCAATTTACTTTTTTATCGGCTTTTTTATCGGAGTTTTGTCGGAAAAACATGGCATAGTCAAAATTTCGGTTGTATGATATAATTACGTATTATTGAATCGCAAAATTTAACAAGACCATTTTTCGATAAGGGGAAGAAATCGGGAGATCATAATGGACCAAAAAACTTTACCTGAACCAAAAAAGAAAAGCCAAAGAAAAAGGTTGTCAGCCAATAAAAGCAAAAAAGAATCTTCCAAAAAGAAACGTATTGTGAAAAAACCGATAGGAATTTTTTTCAAATTTATTTTATTCATATTAAAAGTATTCTTTATACTGCTTGTAGCCATCGGAATATCCGGAGGGGGGTTGTTAACCGGTATTGTTTACGGGTACCTGTCCACAACGGTTCCGGTTCAGCCGGAGCAGTTGGAAATTCGAACCGGGCTAACCTCCTATATCTACGATGCCGACGGCAATATCATCATGGAATTGACGGGAAGTCAAAACATCAACCGTATACCCATAACCTACGACCAAATGCCCCTCTATTTGGAGCAAGCCTTTATCGCCATAGAGGACGAACGCTTTTACAACCATATCGGCATCGACACCCGACGTATTTTAAGCTCCGTATACAGTATCGTTAAAAACAGAGGAAGAATTATGCAAGGGGGAAGTACCATCACCCAACAGGTCGTAAAGCATGTTACCGGCAAATGGGACCAAAGCATCGAGAGAAAGGTTCAGGAATGGTACAACGCCATTCTGTTGGAAAGAAAATACGATAAAAAACGGATCTTGACTTTGTATGCCAACGTGATCAACGAAGGCAACGGCTGCTATGGTGTCCAAGCGGCGGCCAACTATTATTTCGACAAAGACGTAAGCGAGCTTTCGTTAGCGGAATGCGCCGTTTTGGCGGCCATACCCAACGCTCCGAGCACATATAATCCGGCAACGGAAAAAGGCCGTGAGGAAGTACAATTCCGTATGAAATTGGTTTTGGACAAGATGCTGGAGTTAGGGTTCATCGACAAAAAAGAGTATGATTCCGCATTAAACGAAAAGCTTGAGTATAAATTCGTAAGAAAGACGGCCATAGAAAAACCGACCACGTATTTTGTGGATCATGTTCTCAATGAAGTAATCAACGATTTGATCGAACAAAAGAACATCACTCGCTCCATCGCCGAATCCATGGTATATAATAACGGATACAAAATTTATACCACCATGGATCCCTTCATCCAGTCGGCTATGGATACTATATTCATGGATCCTTCTTACTTCCCTGTAAAGGATGAAAACGGGAATACCATTAACAAAGAAGCAGAAAAATACGGTGAAATACCTCAAGCGGGAATGGTCATAATCGACCCTTACACAGGGTACGTAAAGGCTATGTACGGCGGGAACGGAGAAAAGACCATAAGCCGTGCTTACAATCGTGCCACCCAAGCAAAAAGACAGCCCGGATCCTCCTTTAAGCCTATAGCCGTGTATGCACCGGCAATGGATCTGAAGCTGATACAGCCGGCTACCGTTATCGACGACGTGCCGGTTTACTTGGACGAAAAGAATCCCGACACCATCTATCCTACCAACTATGTGAAGAATCAGTATCGAGGCCTAACTTCCATTCGCTACGGAATCAAAGTTTCTACGAACGTTGTTTCCGCAAGGGTTTGGAAAGAAATATTAGGATATGAAAATTGCCTTGCTTACTTAAAGAAGGTCGGTATTGATCGAGAAGGCGAAATTTTCCACGACACCGTTTCGGTATCGCTGGGCGGTCTTCGAACCGGGGTATCTCCCATGGAGATGGCAGCCGCATACACGCCCTTTGTTAACAGCGGTATCTATTCTCCTCCTACCACCTACACCAGGGTCGTGGATATCGACGGTAACGTCATATTGGACAACCGCCCCGAATACACCGTCGCCTACAGCGAAGAAACGGCTTTTCTTATGAGAAGTGTATTGAGGGAAGTTGTAACGCCTAAAAATTCTCCCTTCGGCGGCCAATGGGCCGGTGGCGGTACCGCGGCATCTTATATCTGCATCAAAAACGGAGCCATCGATGTGGCCGGTAAAACCGGAACCACCAGCGATGATTTGGACAAGTGGTTTGTGGGCTTTACTCCCTACTATACCGCTGCCGTTTGGTACGGATATGATAATAAAATAAGACCTATTAAGCTGACAAATGCGGAATACAACCAAGCCATGATTATTTGGAACGCGGTCATGAACTTGATACACCAAGACTTGCCCGACGCCAAATTCCCGGAACCTCCGGCCAACATCGTCACGCGAGATGTTTGTATTTTCTCCGGAAAGATTGCAACGGAGAATTGCAAGAACGATCCGAGAGGAAACTGCGTGAAAACCGAATATTTTGTCCGAGGAACCGAACCCTCCTATGAGGATGTATGCGACGTTCACGTCAAGGCAAAGGTATGCACCGCTTCAAAAGATATTTGGGGCCGATATCTTCTGGCAAATCCCTACTGCGACCCGAGTACCGTGGTGGAAAAGGTGTTTATCTTAAGAGATGTTCCTTGGATACCGAGCAATCCCAACGAACCCATAGTAGAAGATATGTACTATGAGCTGCCGGCAGGAGAATACTGCACACACCATAAACCTCCGGTAACCGGAGACGGAGCAGCCATAAACATTCCTCCTGTAGGCAACAATCCCAATCCTCCGTCGGAAACGTCACAAACGCCTCCTATTGCGGAGCATACTCCGGAGGATGAAGACAATGTTGATATCGGAGAAGGTATCCAAATCGACAAACCTCCCCTAGCCGATAGGAACGAGGAAGAGACAACCCCGGAACAGGAACCGATTACCTCGGGTGAGGTTGCGTAATATAAAGAAAATAAAAGAAGGAAGATGCCAAAGACGTAAAAGCTCTTCCTTCTTTTTGTTATACTACTATGCCGTTTTATTTTCGATACCTTGTATTATCTTACCTGACCGTTTCCATATATTATATACTTTATAGTTGTCAATTCCGCAAGCCCCATAGGACCTCTTGCATGGAGCTTTTGGGTGCTGATTCCGATTTCCGCTCCGAACCCGAATTCACCTCCGTCGGTAAATCGTGTGGATGCATTCACGTAAACAGCCGCCGCATCGACTTCCTTTAAAAACTTGTTGGCATTCGTATAGCTTTCGGTAACAATGGCCTCGGAATGCATGGTTCCGTACCGATTGATATGTTCGATCGCTTCGTCCACGTCCTTTACGATTTTAACCGCCAAGATATAGTCCAAAAATTCGGTCTCCCAATCCTCTTCCGTGGCTTGAACAACCAAAGGATCTCCTTTTAGCATTTCGTAAGATTTTTCACAGCAGCGCAGTTGTACTTTTTTTGCGATCAACGCCTTTTTTGCCATAGGCAGGAAGTCTTCAGCTCTATCTTCGGAAACCAATAAAGTTTCTGCGGCATTGCAAACACCCGGTCTTTGTGTCTTTGCATTTACGATAATGTTTAAGGCCATCTCGAGGTTAGCCGAACTGTCCACATATACGTGGCAATTACCCGTTCCCGTTTCGATAACCGGTATGGTGGCATTTTCGATAACGGATTTGATCAAACCCGCTCCGCCTCTCGGTATCAAAATGTCCACGTACCGATTCAATTTCATGAATTCTCTTACGATTTCTCGGGAGGTGTCTTCGATTATTTGTACGCAGTCCTCCGGCAATTTGCTTTGCTTTAAAGAATTCCGTATGGAACGGACAATGGCGATATTGGAATGAATGGCATCGCTGCCCCCTCGTAAGATTACGGCATTTCCGGATTTAATGCATAACCCTGCCGCATCCGCCGTAACATTGGGGCGAGATTCGTATATCATTCCGATAACACCGATGGGAACTCTTTGTTTGCCTATACGTAATCCGTTCGGTCGCTCCTTCATTTCCAAAACTTCGCCTACAGGGTCGGGTAGGGCAATAAGGGCTACCAAACTGTCGGAAATTTGATGAATTCTGTTCTCGTTCAAAATTAACCGATCTAACAAAGCGGATGAAATGTTGTTTGCTTTCGCCTTTTCCACATCTTTTTGATTGGCTTCCAAAATACGGGGAATATCTTTGATGAGGCCCTCTGCTATTTTGGCTAATGCGTCGTTCTTGTCCTGCCCTGCCGCCTTTGCAAGCTCATAAGAAGCCTTTTTCCCTTTTGTGCCCAACAACGTTAAATCCATATCTCACCGCTCCTTTATTTGGTTTTCCCTACAAATACAGTGCCGATATTCTCTCCGTCCAATATATCGTAAATATGTTCAGGGTCGTTTCCATTTGCAAGAACCATATCGATTCCTCGTTCCATAACCAGACGGGCTGCCACCAATTTGGTGATCATACCGCCGGTCCCGAGGGCGGTTCCTTTACCGCCTGCGCAAGCGGCGATTCGTTCGTCAATGTCGTAAATCGTATCGATAATCTTGCAATTGTTTCCTTTTCTCGGATCTTCGGAGTAAAACCCGTTTACGTCGGATAAGATGACGAGAAGATCCGCCTCCAATAAACAAGCCACGATGGCCGACAAAGTATCGTTGTCACCGAACAGCTTCTTTTCACCGTATTCCAACTCGTCCGTTGCAACGGAGTCGTTCTCGTTGACGATGGGAATTACCCCGTGCTCGTTCAAGCTGTTGAAGGTATTAATAACGTTTCTTTTACGAATCTCATCTTCCAAAATATCTTTGGTCAGAAGGATCTGGGCTACCGTCTTGCCGTATTCTCTGAAATATTTGCTGTAAATATTCATTAATACGCATTGGCCTACTGCCGCCGCTGCTTGTTTACCCGGAGTATCCTTTGGTCTTTCCTTCAAATGCATGGTTCCTACCCCTACGGCGATAGCTCCGGAAGATACGAGTACGACTTCGATTCCTCTGTTCATTATATCGGTTAATACCATACTCAGCTTTTCAATGCATCGTAGATTCAAGTTGCCATCCTTATGCGTCAACGTTGAAGTCCCTACTTTGACAACCAATCGCTTAATATTTTTAAATTTCTCTCTGTGATTATCCATATCCTCTATTCCCTCGTAAAAACTTTTATGAACTCCATTTAACAAGCTCCACTTGACCCCATGCCCCGATTTTATTGCCAATAACCGCTACGACTCCCGTTACGCCTTTTATCGTTTTTGCATATTCGATGGTGGCCTCCATATCCTCTCCGGTTCTTAACCGATTCGCTACGGACGTAGCGGCGGCATCTGCCAAATATGTGCTTTTGGATACGATGGTCACAACGTCACTTTTTCCAAAGCTAATGGAAGGGCCGATTTTACCGGAAGAAGAACATACCCCTAAAGGCATATCCTCCGCTTTTAATTTTAACGCCAATTTGTCTTTAAAAGGAGAGTCTCCCGAGAAGATTCCTACCTTGATGTCTTCTTTACAATGTATGAAAACATCTCCCCCGTTTTCTACGATCACTTGGTCGCTGTACTTTAAAAGATCGTATCCTACCGCTTCGGCAATGGCTCCCGCAATGGCGGCCATCGG
>JAAYHZ010000451.1 GCA_012744235.1 Clostridiaceae bacterium | reverse complement strand
GGTGGATGAGGACAACGAAAAAAGGCCGAGAATGTGGCATAACGTCGGAATCTGCATTATCGTTGCCGCGGTGGAAGGGACCATTGAATTTATTTTAGGTCCGAAATGGTCCATGCACCCCATATCCATTATCTTCGACTATATTGTGGCTTACGGCGTATTGGGCTTGGCAGGGGTTTTCGGCAAGAAGACGGCGAATATCATTATCGGTATTGTTTTTGCGGTTTTCTTAAGATTCGTATGCCATGTAATATCCGGTGCCGTCGTATTTTACGAATATGCGGGAGCTCAAAATCCGTGGATTTATTCCATTTTATACAACGGAAGCTTTCTATCATTGGAATTGCTTATCACCGTTTTGATTACAATTCCCCTTGTGCAAGTGCCTTCGATTTTGTATCCTAAAAATAATTAAGAAACGTAATCCTATTTAGGATAAAAGAAGGGATTGAAGGATGGAGAAAATGCGTCTTCAAAAATATATGGCTTACGGCGGAATCGCTTCAAGGCGAAAATGTGAAGAGATTATCGCCCAAGGCCGAGTGACGGTAAACGGAGTCACGGTTACGGAGCCCGGAACCGTGGTTTCTCCCGATGACGTCGTTAAAGTGGACGGAAAAGCCGTAGCGATAAAAAACGAAAAGATATACATTATATTAAACAAGCCTTCCGGGTATATTACCACCGTATCCGATGACCGTAACCGAAAGACGGTTATGGATCTGGTAAAGGGGGCGGGAGAGCGATTGTATCCCGTAGGGCGATTGGACAAAGATACCGAAGGCTTGCTCTTATTCACGAACGACGGCGACTTTCATCTGTACATGACCCATCCTTCTAAGGAAGTGGACAAAGAATACATTGCAAAAATCGACGGAAGAATAACGGAAGAAACCAAAAAAAGATTCAAACAAGGTTTTCATATCGACGGGTCCATGACCGCTCCCGCCGAAATTTTCGAAGATTCTCAGCAAGGCGATTCTTCCTTTGTCCGCATCATAATCCATGAAGGCAAAAAAAGGCAGGTGAAAAGAATGCTGCAAGAATGCGGTTTTCGCACTCTGTATTTAAAAAGAATTCGCATCGGAAGCGTGTTGTTAGGCGACTTGCCGAAGGGAAAATGGAGGCATTTGACGAAACAAGAATTACGGTCCTTAGGATAT
Organism: Clostridiaceae bacterium; assembly: GCA_012744235.1. Lineage (GTDB taxonomy): Bacteria > Bacillota > Clostridia > JAAYHZ01 > JAAYHZ01 > JAAYHZ01. Next base: position 8,691 of record JAAYHZ010000451.1, on the reverse strand, counting down.
TTAAAAAAAGAATAACGGGGTAGAATAAAATTAAAATAATGAACTGTCACGAACGAATGAAATCCCGATTACGAAAATGGTTGCACCGTATCGGTACGATATGGTAATATGATGAACGAAGGAATTGGTAATCTATAAATTTTTAACCGATTTTCATAAGATCGATTGGAAGAGAGGTAGAAATATGATATATGCAGGTGATTTTAGAAACGGAATCACTTTTGAGATGGACGGATCGGTTTATCAAGTTGTCGACTTCCAACACGTAAAACCGGGAAAAGGATCGGCGTTTGTAAGAGCAAAGATTAAGAATGTAATGACCGGTGCCATCGTAGAAAGAACATTCAACCCTTCGGATAAAATGCCGAGAGCGGTCATCGAACGCAAAGAGATGCAGTATCTGTACAGCGACGAAGATCTGTACTACTTTATGGATACGGAATCCTACGAACAAATTCCCATCGGGAAAGACGTTTTAGGTGATTCTTTGAAGTTCGTCAAAGAGAATGAAAACGTGGAAGTCTTGATGTACAAAGGCAGTGTGTTTGGCGTTGAGCCTCCTTTCTTTGTGGAACTGGAGGTTATTGAAACCGAACCGGGCTTTAAAGGTGATACGGCAACGAATGCAACAAAGCCGGCGAAGGTTGAAACCGGTGCCGTTGTAAAGGTTCCTTTGTTTGTAAACCAAGGCGATAGAATTCGTATCGATACTAGAACCGGCGAATATATGGAAAGAGCATAAAGCCTTTTCGAACAAGTTAATCTGAATTTGATGAATATAGAAATAGAGGAAGATTTAAGCGAATCGTTTGAATCTTCCTTTTTTTCTGTGAAATTCTCCTTTTTTTCATGAACCTTTCCCTTTCCAATTTCTTGTACTATTTACGGTTGTCCAAAAATACAATAGAAGTAAGCATAATGTAAGAAATCCGTATCAGGAAGAGAGGCCGAAATATGTTTGCCGTCAAGTCGGAGTATGATAAAACATACGGCTCCGTGTTAAGGATTTTCCCGGAGCATATTCGTATTCCTTTGGAATTATTGCCCGGAAATCTATGGAAGCATGTCAATGAAATCCGATTACGAGCCGCAGCTCCCATTATGGTTTGCATCCAAGGCCGGTACCGGTATTTGCACGAATTTACGGACAAAGCTTGCGGGCCCGGTAATACGGTATTGCAAAAGGATCTACGTAACGTTTTGGAGATGGCTACCGAGCATTCCGTATACACCTACCAAGAAGACATAAAAAAAGGCTTTATTACCGTCAAAGGAGGGATTCGGATCGGAATCTGCGGCAGGGTACATATGAAAAACGGGGAAATTGTGAATATTCATGAAATCTCTTCTTTGAACATAAGAATCAGCAGGGAGTACCCGGGATGTGCCGTGCCTTTGATGAAATATATAGTTGACGACAACGGAAATATTGCTAACACCTTGATCGTTTCGCCTCCAATGTGCGGAAAAACAACGATTCTAAGAGATATTTGCCGTTTGCTTTCGGACGGATATACCCCGGGTCCCATTCCCGACGGGGTTAACGTAGGTCTGGTAGACGAGCGATCGGAGATCGCATCCTGCCTGAACGGCGTACCTCAAAAATATGTCGGGAAAAAAACGGATATTTTAGACGACTGCCCGAAGGTTTTAGGAATGAACATGATCATACGCTGCATGTCTCCTGCCGTTGTCATAACCGACGAAATGGGCAGCGAAGAAGACGAGCAAGCGGTTATGAATGTCTTAAACGCCGGTGTGAAAATCATCGCATCATCCCACGGGTACTCCATGGAGGATATGCATATTAAGCCCGGGATCGAGAAGCTGATGAAAAGAAAAGTCTTTTCCCGATACATTGTTTTGTGCAATAGAAACGGACCCGGAACCTTAAAGGAAGTATTCGATCATACCGGTTTCAATCGAATTTACGGGTAGAAAGCCGGATTTTTGTAAACTTCGGGAATGAAAGCGAAAAGCCGTCATATAGATTAAAAAGCAAAGGTTTGAATCGAGGGGGTGAATCATGTTTGTCTTTGTAAAGGTCATAGGAATAGCAATGATACTTACGGGCTGTACCATGATCGGAATTACGGTATCCGGTTCATTCGTACGAAGGATACGTGAGCTGCAAGATATCAAGTCTTTTCTTGCGATCTGCGAAACATCCATGAACGATATCGGCATGCATACTCCGGAGATTCTCCGGCAATCGCAAGCCTATTTAAAAACGGAAGTGAAAGCATTTTTGAAAAGCGTGTCGAATCGATTGCAATCCGAATATCCGGATTCTTTAGCGAAGATTTGGAAGGAAGAAATCGAAGTACATCGGCACAAATTGTCACTGACGGAGCAAGATCTTCGGGTTTTGGCCGATATCGGAAGCTTTTTAGGAACCACGGGTCCGGAAAGCCAACGAAAGCTGATCTTAAGGATCACCGGATTGCTTGATAAACATATGGAAGATGCGGAAGCCCTCAGGAGTAAAAATCAAAAAATAATGTTGAACATGGGGGTATTAGGAGGGCTTGTCCTCGTTTTGATTCTGTTATGAAGGAGTTTTTAGCATGGAAATTGATTTGATATTCAAAATAGCTTCGGTAGGCATTATTGTTGCGGTTTTGAACACGCTGCTCAAAAACAGCAATCGTGACGAGCAGGCGATGATGGTGACCATTGCGGGCTTGATAATCGTACTGATGGTTATTGCGAAGGAAATTTCCTCCTTGTTTTCCGCGGTACGAAATTTGTTTAACCTTTAGGAGTCTTTCATGAATATATTTCAGATTGTCGTCATTGGCATTGTCGGGGTATTGCTGGTACTGACCGTTAAAGAGAAAAACCCTGAGTTTGCGCTGGGGACAAGCCTGATTACGGGTGCCGTTATACTTGTAGCCGTTATCACTCGATTCGACGGCATATTCGATTTTTTAAATCGATATATGACCGTCGACGGATTCAATTCCGACTATATCAAAATACTTATGAAGATATTGGGAATTGCTTATGTAACCCAGTTCGGAGCCGAAATATGCAAAGACGCAGGGGCGGCTTCCGTAGCCTCAAAGATCGAGCTGGCGGGTAAAGTCATTATCTTGTCTTACGGTATACCCATCATCTTATCCTTGCTGGATACGGTGAGGGGAATATTGGGATAGAAACGACGTGAATCGAGGAGATATGTATAAAAAGATTATGATAATCGTAACCCTGTTTCTTCTTATTTCCTGCTTTTCTGTAGCTCATGCCCAAGAAAGCATCGAGGAAGAGGAGAAGCGAAATACAAGTATTGAAGACATTATTGCGGAGCAAGCCAAAAGCAGAAATGTAACGGATATACTTGACTCTTTGGAGGAATATTCGCCGGATGAAATCTACCGCTATTTTAACGGTATTTCTTTCAACGATCTTTTTCAAGACGCTTTGACCGGAAGGTTTACTCCGGATTTAAACGGCTTGTTTAAAAGCGTTATGGACTTTATGACCTATGAGATCAAAAAGAACCTGGTTATAATCGTTTATGTTCTGATCATATCGATCATCTACTCCGTTATCGCTTCCATGGCGGATTCCTCAGGAGTTAAAGGCGTAAAGGATATCACCGGAACCGTTTGCTACGGAGCCATTATCTTAATCATTGTACGAAGCTACATGGATACGGTGAGGATGACCGGAACCATGATTGGAGACTTGTCGGGTCTGGTAATGTCGGTAACGCCTTTGATGATCTCATTATTAGCGGCAAGCGGCAACGTGGTAGGAGCGACGACCATGAGTCCCGTTATGATGTTTTACTCCCAATTTTGCGTAGTGGCCGCGGAAAAATATTTTTTGCCGATGGCCGTATCCTACGGCTTGACCGGGATGGTGAAAGGCATAGCGAGCGAATTAAAATTAGACAAATTATGCGGCCTTATTAAAAGCCTTTGCATGTGGCCGATGGGTATCATGCTGACCTTTTTCTCCTTTATATTAACTCTCCAAAAAAGCATTACCGCAGCGAGCGGCGGGTTATCGGCAAAGCTTATGAAAAGCTTAATCGGTTTTGTTCCCGTTGTGGGAGGGAAGCTGTCCGAAGCCACCACAACGGTTATGACTTGCTTGAGTATCGTGCGAACGGCGGCAGGGTCGGTTATTATGATCGGTATAGCCGTTATTGCCGCCTTACCGGTATTAAAAACGGTTGTGCTGGCTTTGATTTATAAAGCGGCTGCGGCTTTATGTGAAATCGTCAGCGATAAAAAGTATGCCGACGTTTTGGAATCGGCTTCCGGTTCTCTAATGCTAATGGCCGGTATCAGCGGAGTCATATCCATTATGTTCATTATCATTATCGGCATTATTGTCGGTACCGGAAATGCCGCGTTGGCAATCGCTTCGTAAAAGGAGGTGATTCCTTGAAAGAATTCATATACCGATGGGCGGCCGTTTTTTTAACGTCGGCCGTGACGCTGACGGTGTTCGAGTCGCTGCTGCCGAACGAGGAAATCAAAAAATCCGCTTTGTTTGTAGGACGGCTGATTTTTCTTCTTTCGATCATTATACCCGTAATCGGCCTTATTAACAGCGGATGGAGCTTGGACTTATGGCAGTCTTATTACCGATATTCTTTTGAGATGGAAGAGAATGCATTTTCCGGTTCCGTGACAGACGATGACAACCGTCGGCAGATTATTGAAGACTTGTACTACGAAAACATCGTGAACATAATCGAAAATTACGTGAATCATATCCCGGGTGTCGCTTCCTGTAAAGCCGACGTCATATTGGATCGAACCGTGGAAAGCGATACCTACGGATATATTAAAAAAATATATGTCTATGTGACCTTGGATAAAACGAAATCCGTACCGCCTACGGCAAAGGAAATTGAAAAAAGAATATCCGAATATTTTGAGGTGGAATCGGAATATGTTTATGTTTCGGTTATGTAAATATCGATAGGAGGTGTGCTTGTGGAAAAAAGTAAAAATATTTTGGATACCGTAAAAGAGTTTTTTTCAGGGAAGGATAAAACGGGCAAAATTCAATTTCTTGCAATTTTAGTCCTCATCGGTATTTTGCTTGTGATGTTCGCCAACAGCTTGATAAATCCCTCGTCGAACACGGAGGACGCATATTCCAAAGAATCATTTGCATCTTCGGATGAAACCGTCTCGGGTGACGAGGTTGCATCCCAAATCGAATCGATCCTAGGAGAAATTAAAGGAGTAGGTAAAGTCAAGGTTTTAATAACGTATAAAAACAGCGGGACGAATGTTTACGCAAAAGACGTAAGTCGAACAACGGATGCGGAAGAACAAAAATCCCAAGACGGTAAAACCGTCATTAAAAAGACGGAGGATTTGACATCGTCTTTGGTTTTTACGGGTCAAAAACAGCCGATTATCGAAGAAAAAACCTCCGCCGAGGTAAAAGGCGTCTTAGTGGTAGCGGAAGGCGCGAACGATCCGACGGTTTGTGCCCAAATTCTTCATGCCGTTCGCGTTCTTACCGGTGTGGAATCCCATAAGATTGCCATTTGTCCGTACAAGTAAAGGAAATCCTGTGATCGGAATATCCCTTTGTATCGGACAAAATTTTACGTATTTTTAGGAAGGACGAGTCATATATATGTACAAATCTTAATTCGGAGGGTATGATATGAAATCGATAAGAAAAAAACAGATGGTTGTTTTGCTATTGGTAACGGTTGTTATCGCTGCCGGAATACTGCAGTACAATTACAATAAAAACAACCTGTCATCCGGTGTAACGGGAGATAATTTAGATTCCGATTTCGTCAGCGGCGATGTTCAAGTCAGAGATGCGGATCAGGTATCCAATCAAGAAAGCGGAGCGTCCATAGAAGCCAACAGCTTTTTTGCTCACGCTCGCTTAGACAGGGAAATTGAGCTTTCCAAGAACGCTTCTTACCTAAAAGAACTGTCCACAACGGCTTCCGTGGACAAAACAATCCAAGATCAAGCTTACGAAGAGTTTGTAAAGCTTATGGAGCTTTCGGAGCTGAGAACAAGGATCGAGTCCATGATCAAAGAAAAGAATTTTGAAGACGTATTCGTTGCCATCGGCGACGACGGCAGTGTGGACGTGGTTGTAAAAACACCTTCCTTGACCCAATCCCAAGTGGCGCAAATATCGGATATCGTGTCAAGGCAAGCGAACGTAGAGCTTTCAATGATCCATATTCGTCCCTTATACTAATGAGACAACCGCATACATTTTATCTTGAAAGTTAATCATAGAAAATCTATTAATTTCCAAAAAAATCATTAAGGATGGAAAGTTCTTAATGATTTTTATTTATCTAAATTTGTGCCCTCCGCTTTTTCGTCCATGTTTTCATATTGTACGTTTTTTTTGGTTATGGTAATATTAAGATAATAAAATGAACGACGAGGTTTTTAGCATTGAATAAGGACATTATTCAAATCGATGCGGAAAAGGATACGGTAAACGAAAGTTATCTTACCATTAGTGAAGAAGCCATTGCCATTATTGTCGGCATGGCCGTCAATCAAATCGAAGGTGTAGCCGGCATGAGCACCACGATAACGGAAGAATTGGCGGAAGTATTCGGAAGAAAAAGCCAAGCGAAGGGAATCAAAGTGGAGCTCGGAAGCGAAGGTCTGATTATCGATTTGTCCATTATTGTTAAGTTCGGTTACCGAATTCCGGATATTGCCTGGAATATACAGGAAAAGGTGAGAAAAGACATTTTAGCGATGACCGAATACAAAGTGGAATCCATTAATATTTACGTACAATCAATCGACTTTTCCGAGTAGGTTGACCTTAACGGGATTGAAGCAGAGCCGAATGCGATTTACCAAAACGGTGTAAATCGCCCTTAATATATAGTAAAGGATGGAGTGAAGAAGATGAAAGGATTTAAAAAGTTTTGGTTGGTGTTATATCTGTTAATTACAGGCTTGTTTTTTCTTGCAGTCGTGATTTTTGGTGCCGCTCAAATCATGGAAATTATACAAATCCCTTTGGTGAAACCGCTGGATTATTACTTCACGTTGCCTTCTTTGTACGTAGCGGGCGCCATACTTTTGGTTTTCTCCATTTACGGCTTGTCTTTAATCGGGACGTTAAGGCGTAGAAGAGGGATCCCGGTTGTTCGTAAAATCACCGCGGAAGGCGACATCAATATTACGGTAGATGCCATTAAAAACATAGCCGAAACCGTTGTACGCGAATTTCCTTCTTTTAGCCTTGATTCCACCGGTGTTATGGTAAAAGACAATAACGTGGATATTGCCATACGTGTTTTTGTAAATGATATCAATCACATGACCGATGCGGCTATCAATATGCAGACTCGCGTGAAGGAAGTCATCGAGAGCCATACGGGTATTTTGGTCAACAGCGTGCGTGTATTGATCAATGACGTAAAAGGCACGAAACCGATTGCTTCATCTTCAGCCATCGTGCCGAAGGAACCGGCAATGCCGGCGGAGCCTCCGAAAAATGAGGAAACCAACATCGAACTCGAAAATTAAGAACCGTATAAACTTTAAAAGCGTATAGGAGAGTCAATGGGCAGGAAAAAATCAAGAGATATCGTGGTTAAGCTTTTGTATCAAAAAGAAATTGTAAAGACCGATATGAAAGAATTAGCCGAGCTGTATTTCCAAGAATACAGCGTGGACCCGGATGATATGGAATTCATCCGTGAGCAAATAGAAGGGATTGAACAAAATCTTCCCGTTATCGACGAGCAAATAAAAAAACACTTAAAGAGCTGGGATTTCGAACGCCTTTCCAAACCGGATTTGGCCATCCTGCGCAATGCCGTGTATGAGCTTCTTTATAGTAATGATTTGTCGGAAGGCATCATCATAAACGAAGCGGTACTTTTGTGCAAAAGATACGGTTCGGATGATTCCTTTGTTTTCGTTAACGGGATTTTGGGAAACATTGCTAAGAACAGGGGAAATTAATGACTTCCAAGACATATTATTCGGTATCTGAAGTCACTCAATACATTAAGAGTATGCTGGATACCGATTCTTTATTATCCAACATTTATATCCAAGGAGAGCTTTCCAATGTAAAGTATCACTATTCCGGCCATGTCTACTTTACATTAAAAGATCCCTTTGCCGTCATAAAAGGTGTCATGTTCAAAAGCAATGTGAACCGGCTCCCTTTTCGGTTGGAAGACGGTTTGATGGTGACGGTAAGAGGATACATATCGGTATACGAGCCTTCCGGGCAATACCAAATCTATGCGGATGCCATGAAAAAGCAGGGTACCGGTGATTTGTACGAAGCTTTTGAATTGTTGAAAGCCAAATTGGATAAGGAAGGTCTTTTCGATCCGTCGAAAAAAAAGAAACCGCCTTTGTTGCCCGAAAAAATTGCCGTTGTAACTTCTGCTACCGGTGCAGTGATACGGGATATCATTCATGTACTAAGCAGAAGGTTTCCGAATTTTCATTTGATATTGTATCCCGTACATGTGCAGGGGAAAGAGGCATCCGGAGAAATCGCTCGTGCCCTTCGGGTCATTAACGATAAGAATCTTGCGGATGTCATCATATTAGCACGCGGGGGAGGCTCCATTGAGGAATTGTGGCCCTTCAACGAAGAGCTGACGGCAAGAAGCATTTACGAGTCTCGGATTCCTGTCATATCGGCCGTAGGACACGAAACCGATTTTACAATTGCAGATTTTGTCGC
>JAAYHZ010000450.1 GCA_012744235.1 Clostridiaceae bacterium | reverse complement strand
ATATTAAAGAAAATATCGGGTTTGAAACCGACGGAACGTCGTTAGGAATTGCCATGGAGGACGGCTTGTCCGGTAAACTGACCAATAACTTGGGCTTGTTTCGTATGACGGAAAAGGAAGCTTCGGCGGGCTTGAATATTCGTTATCCGGTAACCTGTAAAGGCGAGGATGTACTGAAAGGTTTGAAGGCTTCCGCGAGAGTAAAGAATATTGACGTTGTGATGGAAAGCGATTCGCCGCCTCTTTATGTTCCGGAGGATCATCCCTTGATTCAAAAACTTATGACGGCATACGAAACAGTAACGGGTGAAAAAGGCGAGCTGCGATCCATGGGCGGCGGTACCTATGCAAGAAAGCTTCAAAACAGAGGAATCGCTTTCGGAGGAACCGGGCATAACGTACACCAAGCGGACGAGCACATTGTCATTGAGGAGCTCATGAGGCATGCCCGTATTTGTACCCAAGCCATTTATGAACTGGTAATTTAGAAGGTGAAATGATAAAAAGAAAAGTACGACCGACGGATCGTACTTTTCTTTTGGTGGGGGATATCGGACTCGAACCGATGACCTCTTGCGTGTCGAGCAAGCGCTCTAACCGGCTGGGCTAACCCCCCGCGCTCCTTTTGTATTTTAAACTGTAAGCTTTTAAAAGTCAACAGCTTTTTTCAATCGAGACATATTTCCGAGGACGGAGGATAGCAAATGCAAAGCGAAGTAAAGGAACGCTTAATATATGAATTAAGCAACGGAATCTGTCGATTCCCGGCGGCAGTGGATTTAAATATAACATTTATCGACAGTCATCAAGAGAAAAAGACCGGAAAGGTTTTGGACGTTATTACGGGGACGAAGGGTACATGGACCTTTCACGTGGAGAATTTCCACGGGGACTTCGGACCGGAGACGCGGTTTATTCCTCTTGCAACCAATTACCATTTTGCCCACAAATGCCAAACGCAAAAGCCGAAAGGCCGAGATTATACGACGATACAAGCATGTACCGACGCTAAGCTTCAGATCGGTCCGGGATCTCGATACGGATTTACCTGTCCGTTTTACATTGAAGTGGAGGAAGGGGTTTTCAAAAAGGGCGACAGCTTCACGGTAACGGTCGGAGACCGAAGCTGCGGCTCGAAAGGATCGGAAACCTATTGGACCGTAACCGAGGGAACCGTGTATTTGTTTATTGAAAAGGAAGACCGCATCGAAACAAGCGATTATCCGCCGGTGAAAATATTCGGGAAACCTCATCCGGAGGTTCGTTACATTCGAACGATTTTACCGACGGTAGCCGCTCCGAAGGAGGAATTTGACGTTACCGTCGGGGTGTATGATCGCAATTCCAATATCATCGAGGATTTCAGCGGTACCGTTATTTTGGAAGGAACGGACGGCTTTCAAGGATTAAAGGATCGACTGTTTTTTACAAAAGCCGATAGAGGTACCGTCAAGATCAAGGGTATATCTTGCCGGGAGGAAGGGGTAAAAAGGATAACGGCAAGGCTTGAGGAAGGCCGGCAAGGTTATTTATCCAATCCGTTAAAGGTTATGAAAAATCCGCCTTATCGTATCTATTGGGGGGATTTGCACGCCCACGGCCGGGGCGATCGATCCATGTACATAATGTCTGCAAATACGGAAAAAATGAATCCTCGGAATCGCCATTATCAAGCCCATGAGCAATGCGCCTTGGATTTTTGCGCCGTAGGTCCCATGTCTTTGCCGCGTATCAACGCTCAAGAAATATGGGACGAATATAAAGCCGCTTGCCGCGATTATGATAAGGAAAACCGTTATGTCCCTTTTTTATGTTATGAATCTCATCCGGAGCAAAGGGAAGGTGATCGGCAGATAATATTCAAAAGCTTGGACGAGCCGTTGCCTCCGCCATATGAAACGCCCTTGAAGGAAGTGGAGGGGGTATACGGAAAAAGGGATGACGTCATCATGGAAGTCCATATCGGAGGCAGTACCCCGAAATGGGACACTTATGACTGCTCAATGGATCGAATGGTGGAGGTGATCAGCGGTTTCGGAAACGCCGAATGGCTGATGCAAAAAGCGTTGGGCTTAGGAAAGAAGTTTTCCGTATGCGGCTGCACCGACTTGCACGCAGGATTGTTAGGAGGCCCTCGAGCCGTAGAGCCGGGTCGGGGAAGAAACGGTAAAATCCTTTACCAAAGAGACAGCGCCTACGGAAGCGGACCCTTAACGGCATCCCTATCATCGATATTATCGCGAGAACAAATATGGGCATCTTTCTTGGAAGGCAGAACCTATGCCGTAAGCGGAGCTCGCATTTATGTGGATTTTGCATGGAACGGGCGAAGGTTCGGCGAGACCGTTCCCGTAGAAAACGAAAACCGATTCCGTTTATGCTGTCACGGTGCGGATATATTGGAAAGAATCGATATCATTTGCGGAGCTCGGGTTGTCCGCTCCTACAGACCGGAAAAGCTTGATTTTGAGACGGAAGACGTCATTTCCTCAAGTTCACTTTTCGGGGAGTGGATATATGTCCGGGTTCGACAAAAAGACGAGCACTACGCCATTACCACGCCTATACGGTTTGAGACCGGAATGGAAAAATGGAACGAAGGGGTTTGCCGTTTTGATCCCGATACAAAAGAGCAAGCGGCGAAATATTTACCCGACCTTATGGAATACTTGGAACACAACGAGGACATCAATAAATGGAAAGATATCAAGCCGTTGGCGACGGTAAAGCAGGAGAATTCCGTATGCGCACTGTTTACAGGAAAATATGAAAACACTCCGGTAACATTACGATGGTTTTACGAGTTTGAGATGCCTAAGTT
>JAAYHZ010000449.1 GCA_012744235.1 Clostridiaceae bacterium | reverse complement strand
GGCAGGGTCCCGATGGGGATATACACCCCCGTGAGAAAGCCGATCAAGGTACCGATGAGAGTTGACAATGTTCCGAAGGCATTGGGACTTTTTACGGATGTGACAAGCAAGAAAACAAGGGCGCCGGATGAGCTTACGGACAAAAGAATCACGACTAAAGCTTTGAGCAGTGCCTTGAAAGGAAGAAATCTTCCGCCGAAAAGAACGATATACGCCTCGCCGAGGAAAAAGGTGAGCAACGACATCAATAGTCCGATTACAAGGGAGGATAAAACATAAGAGAGGACCAAATAGGCTCGAGGTACGGGTGAGCTTTCGAAGTCCTTGAAAATTCCTTTTCCCCTATCCTCCACCATAATGCCGAAGCCTCCTAAGCAGGTGGTCGTGGAGGTTGCCGCAACAATGCCGGACATGAGCCAGGAATCCATAAAGAACCGAGCCGCTTCCCCTGCATATTTTTCGGCCTCTTGTACCACCAAGGAACCGAGAAACAAAATATACATCAGAATCATGACAAAAACACCGAGCATGGAGAAGAATACGGCGGCTCTGTCGCGAAAATACAGTTTAAGGTTTCGTATTACCAAAGCCTTAAGCACCTATCTCATCTCCTTTCCGGTGATCCGGATAAAAACATCGTCCATGGATCCGTTAATAACTTGGAAATCTTCCAGGTTACCGCTCAACAGATTTAATAGAGGCAGGCTGTCTACGGATCGGTTCAATTCAACGACATACCCCCCGTTTTCATTTCGGTACTTTATGTTTTCCCGCAGCAGCGCCTCTTCCGCTTTTTGCTTGTCGATAGGAACAAACCGTAAGGTATCCGTGGTATAGCGATTTTTAAGCTCCGTCGGCGTTCCTTTGGCAACGACGGATCCTTCGTCGATGACAACCACATAATCGGCGGATGCCGCTTCTTCCATGTAGTGGGTGGTCAAAAACACCGTCATACCCGGCTTTGTTGTATGGATCGGATCGTGTCCCAAACGCTTTTCCGCGTTTGGGGATCTAAGCCCGTTGTAGGCTCGTCAAGAAAAAGAATATCCGGACGGTGAACCAATGCGCGGGCGATATCGGCTCTGCGGCGCTGTCCTCCGGAAAGTTTCCCGTAGGGGCGGTTTGCAAGATCGGATATTTGCACCGTTTCCATGGCTTTTCTCACCCGATCTTCAATTTCCGCTTTTGTACCGCCGTAAAAGCTTCCCCGTGTCGTTAAGTTTTCTTTTACGGTAAGCAAATCATCCAAAAAATGATTTTGAAATACGATGCCTATCCGTTTTCGTATCGAAGCATCCTCCGTGCCGACTCGAAGCCCGTCGACGAAAATGACGCCTTCATCGTAAGTAAGTAAAGTCGTAATCATGTTGATTACGGTGGTCTTTCCGGCTCCGTTGGGCCCTAAGAACGCAAACAGCGTTCCTTTTTCCACATAAAAATCGATCCCCTTTACGGCATAAAGGGACCCGTAATACTTTTTAAGACCTTGTACCTCGATAACTTTATCCAATTACCGCCACCTCGACCGGTATCCATAATTTCGACTTTAAACGTAAAAACGATTTTCTCTTCTCATACCGCATTTATTATATCTTACTTTCACCCATCAAAAAAAGTAAAAAAGGTATAATCGAATTGAAACTATTTCATCCTCCGAAACGAATATATGGATAGGAGGACAAGTAAAAGGAGGTGTGGCTTTGGAGGAAGAAATCCGGCTGATACGAAAAATTCAAGCATCCGGCAACAGGGCGGCTGCCGACCTGTTGGTACGAAAATACTTCGATGAAATATATGCTTATGTCTGTAAGCAGACCTCCGACAAGCACACCGCCATGAACCTTGTGCAAAATATTTTTGTGTCCATGCTGCAATCCATTGGAGGCTTCGATGCAAAAAAAGCAAGCTTTCGTACCTGGCTGTACCGCATCGCCACGAACAAGACCATCGATTATTTTCGCAGCCAAAAAACGGAGAAAATGCATGTGCTTTGCATCGACGATATGGACATTCCGGACGAAACCGAATTTACGAAAAGGACGGAAGAAAAGGACTTGGTGTCCAAAGTGCTGTGCTATGTCAATTCGTTGGAAATGAGCTTGCAGCAAATTTTTCGATTGAAGTTCTTCGGAGAATACACTTTTTCGGAAATAGCGAGCCTTTTGGACATGCCGGAGTCCACGGTGAAATCGAAATATTACCGATTATTAAAATTATTGAGGGAGGAGTTTAAAAATGAATATGATTAGACCTTCCGACGAAGAAAAGGAACGAGCCGTCGAATATATTCTATCCAAAGGATTGAAAAAACCGAAAAGCCTATGGCAAGAGCTATACGATATGTACCGTGCCCTCGGGCTTCGTTACGTCTTTTACGATGCGGCATCCTCTATGGGTATAGCCGTTTTTGTCATGATAGGATTTTATATGATAAGCCTTATGTCATCGGAGCAATATACCAATGCCTCCATGTTTGCCGCGGCTCCCGTATTTTTCATTTTCGTTCTGATTCTTACGGAAACGGCGGAGCGGATGAGCGTGTTGTACGAATTGAAAATGACCTGCAAATATACGATCCGGCAAATCGCCGCATTTCGTATCCTTTGCTTTTCGCTGATGGGCACCGTTTTTTGCACCCTTGCAAGCCTTTTTGTCGGATATACGGATATCGGGGATTTTCTCCGACCTTTTTCGCTATCGCTCTGTGCATTATTCCTCTGCTCATTTCTAAGCCTGTACATCATAGAGGCTTTTCGTAAGATCCCGTTCACTCCCGTACTGCTTTGGTTCGCCATGAATCTTTTACCCCTCCTTTTCTTCGGAGAACACTGGGAAAACTTTTTATCCCGTGTTCCGATCGCCCTCACCTTCTGTGTTGCTTTTGTCGCCTTCGTGTTGTTTATTACGGAAATTAAAAAGCTGATGAAAATCAAAAGAGAGGTACCGTATTATGCTGGCTGTTAACCGTGTTACAAAAAAATATGGAGGCTTTACCGCCCTTGAGGATATCTCTATCGAGTTTACAAAGGGCGTGTACGCCTTGCTTTCGCCTAACGGCGGAGGGAAAACCACCTTGATCAAAATGCTTGTCACCCTGCTTTTTCCCACGAAGGGGGAAATCCTATGGGACGGAAGCGATATATCAAGTCTAGGGGAAGAATATAGAGAGATCATCGGGTATCTGCCCCAAGACTTCGGATATTACAAAAACCAAACTCCCCGCACCTTTTTAAATTACTTGGCGGCCTTGAAAGGTATCGAGCCCGGCACGGCAAAGAAAAAAACGGAGGAGCTTTTGCGTCTTGTATCCCTTGGCGATGTTGCGGATAAAAAAATGCGGAAATTCTCGGGCGGTATGATACAAAGGGTCGGCATCGCACAAGCCTTGCTGAACGATCCGAAATTATTGATACTGGACGAGCCTACGGCAGGCCTTGACCCGAAGGAGCGGGTCCGCTTTCGCAATTTGATCTCGGAGCTTTCCAAGGATCGAATCGTCATTTTATCCACCCATATCGTATCGGACGTAGAAACCATTGCCAACCGCGTTATCATGCTTAAGGACCGCAAAATCTTATGCAACGATACGCCCTCCAATATCTGCAATACGTTAAAAGGCAAGGTCTATGAAACAAGGAATACGGATGCCATCCCGAAGCCCTATTTCCCTTTGACGCAGAGGCAGGAGGACGGGTATACCTATGTTCGATTTGTTTGCGACGAGGAATGTCCCGGTCCGGCAAAGCCCGTAACGCCGAATTTGGAAGACGTGTTTTTATATGTCTTCCGAGACGAGGTGATATGATGCGTATTTACCGATTCGAGCTGAAAAAATTACTCTCATCCGTTGCCGTATGGGGATTTTTAGCCGCTTGTCTTTCGGTTAACATGGCGTTTGTTTGCAATTCCCGTGATCCTTACGGGGATTTTATCGGCACCGTATCGAAGCAAACGGGATACGTTTTGAATAACGACTTTTATGATAAACTCTCGAAGCTTACGGTAGAAAAAGCTCATGCCGATTACTTGGAACGGCTAAAAATCGAGACGGAAAATGTTGAAGATGTGTTTGAAGGCTACAATGCAAAAAGAATAGGAGAAAGATACATTGAAGCGGCGAAATTGGAAGGCATATTTGCCGAGGCCATGCGTCATAAATACACAAGGCTGCAGAAGGTAACGGACGAAAAAGCGAAAAACGACGAAAGCCTGTCCCTTTATTTTGCAGGCTCCACATATTACCGCCATCAATTTCTTTTTAACGATTTAATAGGCGTTCTGTTAACCGAAGGGGCTCTTGCTTCCGTTCTTTTGGCTTTGCTCGCGGCAGGATACGAAGGAATTTATCGAACGGAGAATCTTGTGTATTCCTCTAAAAAAGGCCGTGAAATCCTACGTCCGAAGCTTTTCGCCTCCCTGTCGGCGTGAGTTATGTTTTACGCACTTTTGGCGTTTATCACTTTCCTTGTCTATTTCGGTATCAACGATTTCGGAGGTATCGGGAAAAGCTTCGTGTCAAGCGTATTCAATTACAGAATCGACCTTATTGCAGGCGATCGACCGTTTATAACGTGGCAAAGCTTTACTGTCCAAACG
>JAAYHZ010000448.1 GCA_012744235.1 Clostridiaceae bacterium | reverse complement strand
ACTAAAGCGTGCATAAAAATCTGCAGGTTACTCGATTTTCATAGAAAGATAAAAGCCGGACGAATCCGTTTTCATAGATGGGTTTGGTCAAAATCCATTATTTATAATACATGAAAAAGAATAAGGAGGTTTCTATGAAAAAGCTCTTGAGTATGGTACTGGTTATGACACTGCTTGTTGCTTTTTCGGCATGTGCTTCACAAGAAGAACCTGCCGACACGACCGAAACAACAACCGTAAAAGCCGTAACAACTGCAGGTACGACAACGACAAAAGCAACAACAACCACGACTGTGGCTACTACGACCACCGTAGTAGAAGAAAATCCCTTTGAAGAATTCTTTGAAATTTCATGGCTGACCCAGTATGGAGACAGGCATGTGGACGGCAGATGGGATGAAGCGGAATTGGAAGAGATCTTCAATGTGGATATCCAAGTTTGGCATTACGACTCCCTGAAAAGCGATCAAATGGCTGCATTGGTTGCCGCAGGAGAGATACCGGACTTCTTCTTTATGCCCGGAGCGCCTCGACAGCCTCATGAAATGTACCAAGAAAAGCTAATCCGATCGGTTCCTCTCGATTTTATTAAAAAGTATCTGCCCGGTCAATACCGATTGATGGAAGCCATGCCTATCGGTTTCCAATATAATTTGATTCCGGGCAAAACCGACGAATATTTAGGCCTAACACACATCGGTATGTCCTCGGCGCAATACTTTTATGAAGCGACTTGCGTTAACTTGGATTGGTTGGAAAGCATCGGATACGGACCCGACTTGTCTCGATTTAAGCCGGTAAAACAGTCAACGGAGGGCTTCGAATATTTGGACAACCAAGTATACGTAGGCGAATACGATTATACCTTCGAAGACTTGAATGCAATCTTAAGAGCATTTACGGAAGACGACCCTGACGGAAACGGCGAAGACGATACCGTCGGTATGCTGTATCTGCCTGAAAGCGCATGGACTAGCTTGTTTCCGGAAGGACTTTTCGGCTTTGTTTACAATTTGAATTATTTATATCAAGATCCGGTCTCCGGGGATATCGTACCGAAATATGCTTATACGCCCTACCGAGACTATTTGGCATGGGTTTCCGAAATGTTAACCAAAGGCTATATGGGTAGACTTCCCGGAAAAGAATCCTGGAGCTTGGAATACTATGCGGTGACGACGAAGAATAAAGTCGGCATTATGCAAGTACACCGCAGTGCCTATATGCTGCCCTCGAATGCGACATACGCCGTGCAGCCGCCTATCAATGTCCTGCTCGAAACCGATGAAAATGCAAGATTTCTCGTGGGTATCCTATTCCAAGGGCCCAACGGACCGACAGTCGGTTATCCCTACGCAATCGATGCATACGGTGTAGGAAAGAGCCGAGTCGACATGTTCGGGATCCAAGTATCCGACGAGAAGATGGCAAGAATACTCCAAATTCTGGAATATACTACATACAGCAGCGAAGATAACTACTTGAAATTTAAGAGCGGCTTGGAAGGCGTGCATTGGAAATGGGCGGGCGAACCGTATATGAGTAAACGAATCAGCATTCCGGAAGCCGATTTGCCGCCGGAATTTCGAGGATGGCCTTCTACCTTCAGCTTGTGGGTATCCTTCTCCGAAGCGGACCGAACGGTGGAAATCGCCGAAAAAACCGGTTATTGGGACTTCCCCGCATATGCCTATGCATACAATCTTTATGAAAAATACGCTTGTATACCGAAGAAATATATCAGCGCGGTGTACATGGGTCAAGAAATGTACGATGCGTATATGGAACGATATAACGAGCTGATTCCTTCCATAAATTCGGTCGTAAATGATTTTAAGAATCGAGCTCTGCAAGGTCAAATTTCCAATTTCAATTCCGAATGGGTGCAATACATTGATCAGCTCTACGCAGCGGGACTCGGGGAATTGGTAAACGACTTCTACAACAATCCCGATTACAAGAACTACGATCCGGGAGACAAATACAAGATTCGAGGAAGAATTTAAAAGATAAATGAAAGAGTATAATCAAAAGCGGAGCCGTTTTACGAAAAATCGCGAGGAGCTCCGCTCTTTCTTTTAAGCCTTAAAATTGATTTTGTAATGCTATTCGATATCCTTGTATGCACTTCGGATCATGCGAATCTCTTCGGCATAGCCCTCCACATCGTTAGGTGTTTCCAAATAGAAGGGTAAATCTTTGAGCAAGGGATGATTGATAACCTTTGTAATGACTTCCATCCCGAGGGTGCCTTCTCCGATTTTTTCGTGCCGGTCCTTGGCGCTGCTAAAGGGGTTTTTACTGTCATTCAGATGGATGGCATAAAGTCGGTTCAGTCCGATAACCCGGTCAAATTCCTCCAAGACGCCGTCCAAATCGTTTACAATATCGTATCCGGCATCATACACATGGCAAGTATCCAAGCAAACCCCCAGCTTTTGATGAAGCTCGGTTCGGTCTATGATGGCTTTCAGCTCTTCGAAGGTTTTACCGATTTCGCTGCCTTTTCCGGACATGGTTTCAAGGAGTACGACGGTGGTTTGCTCCGGTTTTAATATTTTGTTCAGCAGGGCGGCGGTAAGCTCGATACCGGCTTCCGCGCCCTGTCCCGTATGGCTTCCGGGATGAAAATTGTAGTAATTTCCGGGTGTGTACTCCATCCGCATCAGGTCATCCTCCATGACCATATATGCAAATTCTCGAACCTTTTCATCCGCCGAGCAAGGATTGAGGGTATAGGGAGCATGGGCCAAAATTTTATATAGATTCTCCTTTTCCGCAATTTCCAAAAAGGCGGAAATGTCCCAAGGATCGATATCTTTCGCTTTTCCGCCTCTCGGATTTCTCGTAAAAAATTGAAACGTGTTCGCTCCGATGGAAAGCGCTTCCTTGGCCATGTGGGTATATCCTTTTGCAGCCGACAAATGACAACCGATATGCAGCATGGTTACATCCTCCGAAAGTGAATTTCTTACCTTTATGACCGTACAAACGTTCATTAATGCTATATTATATACTTCCTTTTGCGGAAAAACAACGACTTTACTTTCATTTTACCAAAAGTTAGTGGTAAAATAGAAGGAAAGGTGGAATCGGTGCGTATAGCCGGGAATACTTTTGGAGGTAAGCAAATGAAAAGAAGCGTATTGATCCTTGTTTTAACGGCGGTTTTCCTTTTCGGGTTTACCGCTTGTAAGAAAGACGGCAATATCCAACAAGAAAGCAGGGTTACTTTACCTCAAATGACTTTACCGTCTCAAACCACCACATACGTCTTTACCCTTCCCGTGGTAACCACCACGACGACGGAAGAGACCGAGGAAGAAGATCCTTTCTCCGAAAAGATGACCATAACATGGTTGACGGGTACCGGCTCCTCCCATGAATACATCGACGGGCGATGGGACGAGTTGGAGCTTGAAGAAAAGTTTAATATCGACCTTGTCATGTGGAAGGTTTTCATTGATCCCGTTGATACGGAAGAGGTACAAATGATGCTGGCAGCCGGAGATGTTCCGGATTACGGATTCTACTATGCCGACGCCAAGGAATTATACGAAGCCGGAATGATCCGAACGATTCCGGTAAGACTGATGGAAAAGTACTACCCGAGCTATTACCAAAGGCTTTTGGATGAGCCCCTCGGGTTCGATTTGAACAAAGCCGACAGAGCCGGTGAATTCTACGGTTTTACGTCTTTTTCTTGCTTGGCTTATTATTCGGAGACGGTGCCTTTATGGAGGCTGGACTGGCTTCAAAAATACAATTACCGGATGTACAATTTGACTCCCGTTAAATCTTGGGCATATCCGCAGTACGAGAAAAATCTTTATTTTTCGAACATTAAGTTTACGGAAGAAGACGTAAAAGAAATTTTCCGTGCCTTTACGGAAGACGATCCGGACGGAAACGGCATTGACGATACCTACGGATCGGTATATGCAGGCCCCGACCGTAACGTATATGATTTTTACGCCATGTTCGGTTTTGATTCGGATGAAAATTTCTTTTACTTGAACAAAGAAACCGGCGACTATGTACCCTATTTTGCCTATTCCGGCTACCGAGAAGCCTTAAAATTTCTAACCCAAATGCTGGACAGAGGATTCATGAGAAGAATCCCTGAAAACGGGAATACGGAGGAACAGCTTAACGCCTTGTGGGCGTCGGGGAAAATAGGGTTTATGAATGCTTTTTCCGGCTCCTCCATATTAGGCTATCATGAAAAAGCCGCCGAAAGACCGCCTCTATCCATTTTAAAATCCGACCCTAACGCTACATTCGTAGTCACGCCGCCTCCGGGAAGAGAAGGAAAGCTGAAGTCTTACCGGGTCTTCAACTGGGACCCGGAGCATACTTATATCGTGGGAGCCCAAGTTTCCGATGAAAAGCTGATCAGGCTGATGCAGCTGCTGGAATATGCTTACTTCGGAGAGGATTGGCTAAGGTATAGGTTCGGGCTGGAAGGGGTGCACTATGTATGGGCCGGAGAGCCTTACGTAAGCCCCATGATCTTGGACAGCCCGGAAAATATCCCGCCGAAATATGCGGGACTGGGAACTTCCGTTTTCGGGCAATTCGGCAACATCCATTTTGTGCCCGACATTAAAGCCTATTTCGGCTACGATGCCTTTACGAGCCAAATGGCAAACTATTTCGAACAGTACAACGCCGGAGGCTATTACGCAAGCAATTTATGGATCCGACCTGCCAAATACTATTCGGAGTACACCGTACCTTCGGGCTTGTACGATCGATTCCGTGCGGTGAAAGAACGGACCTACGAAAATATCCAGGCGGTTCATGAAAATTTCTTAGCGAAGGTTTTTGCCGGAGAAATCCTTCATATGGATAACGAATGGAAGGATTACATCAATGAAATCTACAATGCCGGCTTGAAAGAATGGACGGACATTTGGAACAGCAAACAGATCGACACTTTTGATCGATACGGTCAGTAATTATAAGGACGGTGCCGACCTATGGTTGAGGGACTTTATCAAGAAAGCATCGTAAAGATTGAAGAGGATCTTTTCAGTATTCTTTTGGACTGCAATTTTTACGGAGAGTCCATCGTAACACCCATGCATAATCATCCTGTCTTTGAAGTTCATTTTATCCAATCGGGAGATTATAGGGTTGAAACGGACCGAGTTAAGAAAATTCTTAAGAACAATACCTGCTGCGTGATTAAACCGAATACTTACCACTGTGTCTACACATCCGAGGATAGCGGAATCAAGCATAATTTCCGTTTTTCCTGCACAGCGCCGAATCCCCAATTGGACAGGATTCTACGATCATCCAAATGGAAAGACGATTTAATTATATACGAAGGGGTCGAAGACGAAATAAGGCTGGTGCGGCTTACGATTGCCGAGCTGGAGGAGAAGCCTTACGGGTACCTTACTTCCGTTCACAATTTGCTGTCCCTGCTTTTATTAACCGTTATCCGTAAGATCACGGATATCAAAAAGCCGGATTTCGGCAATTTCGAGGAAAAGAACAAATCCTCTCGTAACAGCGCATTAATCGACCGCTATATCTATTTTAACTACACCAAAAATATCGGCTTGCCGGATATCGCAAGATACTTAAAAATCAGCGAAAGACAGGTAAACCGAATATTTATACAGCTTTACGGGCTGACTTTTAAGAAAAAGATCGCCCAAATGCGGATTGTTACGGCAAAAAACATGCTTTTGCAATACCCGAATATTTCAATTACGGAGATTGCCCAAACCGTGGGCTATAACGATCCGTATTACTTTAACGCCGTGTTTAAAAAATCCGTCGGTATGACGCCGGCCCAATTCCGAAAAAATGCGTTTGGAAATGAAGAAAAGGAAAGGATTTTTCCGCTTCCTCGGCATTGCCACCGTATTACGGATAAAGATAGAGAATAGCAAGGGTCTATTCTTATCGACAAACGGTATTTATAAACAAAATACGGATGAAAACATAGGATAAAACCATGTAATGCCGGTATTTGGCGGAATACGACCTTTGACCTTTCCGCTTATCTAGTGTATAGTTCCAACGTCTACATAGTATTTCTATACTTTTTCTTTCTAACGTATTTTTTTGTTTTTTTATTATTTTTCTTTCGGTTTAAATTTCCTAAAGGTCCAAGCCGATAAAATCCGGTTTGGACCGAATTTTTTCTCCGTGATTGACTTAATTATTTTAAAATATTATGATATTGTCCGGTGTAACAGCACCGGTTATACGGCACAAAAAAATATTTTAGAATCGGGAAACGATAAATGGGTAATGAAAAAAGAATCTAACTTACTTCTCCTCACATGAGCGAAGAAGGATATGAAATGGAATATGTCAAGGAAGCCTTTGACACCAATTGGATCGCTCCGCTGGGAAAGAATATTGATGAATTCGAAAATGAAATCAAACAAAAAACGGGAACTCCCAACGCGGTGGCTTTAATCTCCGGAACGGCGGCGCTCCATATGGCCTTAAAGGTATGCGGGGTCGGTCCCGGAGACGTTGTCTTGTGTCCTAGCTTTACTTTTTCCGCAACCGCCAATCCGATCATTTACCAAGGTGCTTCTCCCGTATTTATTGACAGCGACATAAAATCGTGGAACATGGATCCGGTCGTTTTGGAAAAAGCCATAAAAGAATATCGTCCGAAAGCGGTCATTGCGGTCCACTTGTACGGTTTGACTGCGGAAATGGATGAAATTTTGCATCTATGCAAAAAACATCACGTAACCTTGATTGAGGATGCCGCCGAAAGCCTGGGCACCCTGTACAAGGGAATCCATACCGGCACCCTAGGCGACTTGGGTATATACAGCTTCAACGGTAACAAAATCATCACCACTTCGGGAGGCGGCATGCTGATCGGAAAGGATCGGGAGCAAATCGAGAAGGTGCGTTTTTGGGCAACCCAGAGCAGAGACGAAGCGCCTTATTACCAGCACAGCGAATTGGGATTCAACTACCGTATGAGCAACATTATAGCCGGAATCGGCCGCGGGCAGCTTAAGGTGCTGGACCGACGGATTCAAAAGAAAAAAGAGATCTTTGAGTATTATAAAAAGCATCTTGCCGACCTGGACGGACTGGAAATGATGCCCGTAATCGATGGATGCAGCCCGAACTATTGGTTAAGCTGCATTTATGTAACGGGTAAAATTCGCCCTTCGCATATTATAGAGGCGTTAGGAGAGAACAATATAGAAGCCCGCTACACGTGGAAGCCCATGCATTTGCAGCCTTATTTTTCGAAATACGAATTCATAGGGGAGGGCGTTTGCGAAAAAATCTTTGAAAACGGACTTTGCCTTCCTTCCGACACGAAATGCACGGAAGAAGATTTGGAACGCATCGTCCGTATTATACGAAGCTTATGGCGATAGGTACCTTTGAAAAAAACAATCCTTTGATTTTGAAGGGGTTGTTTTTTAGTTTATCGAAAAATAAACGATAAATATGGCGAAAAAGTTTACTTTTAACGATATTGATAAGCATTGCGTAATGGATACATAAGTTATACAATATGAATGTGTTTTGTTAATCGAAAATATAGATGAACTTGCATCATTAGTTTAGGTGGAGGAACTTGGGTTTTTTAATGAATAATTTGTTTGTTTCGTTAATATTAAACACTTTGCCTTACGCCGTATGGGTAAGCGACGAATACTCGAAGGTTATATTAACGAACACGGTATTTAACGAATTGATCGGTGAAATCGCCGAGAATATTAAGGTCGACGACCTTTTATCCTATATCCATCCCGAAGATCTCGAAGGCTTTCGAAAAGTAAGGGATACGGCTCGCAATAATCGCGAAGCCTATCAATACGCTTTACGATTACAAAAACCCGGAGGTGGGTACGTTTGGTACCATGTTACCGGGAATCCCATGCACAACTCGGAAGGATCTTTTTGCGGATACATCGGAACCTTTACCGAAATTCCGTTCTATGTACCGGATTTCATAGAAGAACTGTATTTGGAAGATGTCATAAATACCGTTTTTAAGAACGGGGATATCGGTGTTCTTATAATCAACCGAGACGGATATATAACCGACTGCAGCAAGCACTGTGAATCCATAACCGGACGGTCGAAAAACCAATTGTGCGGTCATCAATGGTTTCGGTTCATCCACCCGGAAGATACGGCCGGCGAAATGGAAAACTTGGCCGACCTGATGCATATGGAAAAAAACAGCTACAGTTCGGTGCGCCGATATATAAAGCCGGATCAGTCGATCGTATGGATTGGTATTTTAGCCTTTCATGTAAAACAGAAGGATGAAGAAAAAGACAATAAAATAGCGGCTCTTGTCATTAAAGATATTTCTCCTTACATAAAAACAGCGGTTCAAACCGGTACCTTGGAACGATTTTTATCCGTGTTATGGTCGGATGTGCCCGGTATGATTTATCGATGCAATCCGGATTGGTCGATGAATTACGTTTCGGAGGGGTGCCAAAGGCTCACCGGATATAACCGAAAGCTTTTTCTTCAATTCCGTCACTACTATTTCAATACGGTGGTGAACGAAGAGTATCGCGAGTATCTTCAAAAACGAAGAGAAGAAGCTATTCGGAAAAAGACAAGGTTTAAAGAGGAATATATGATCACCGCCGCATCCGGAAAGCAAAAATGGGTATACGAGCAAGCTTACGGTGTTTTCAATACCGACGGAGAATTGATCTATATCGACGGTGCCGTATCCGATATTACCGAAATGAAACAAAAAGAATACGAGTATATAAAAAGGCAATATCGGGATCCTTTAACCGGATTGAATAACCGTCGGTTTCTTGAAGCGGCAGGAAGAAACTTAGATCGAAACGGTATCCTTCCCGTAGCGGTAGTGGTTGTGAAAATTGACGGAATACAGATGGTAAAAGAAACCTTCGGACATAAGATGAGCGATGCCTTGTTGGTTTCTTTGTCCCGTATGTTAACCGACAATTTAAAAGACAAAGATAAGGATGTTTTGGCCATAATCGGTGAAGACGAATTCTGCATTTTGATGCCGGAGGCAGGCAGCGGCCAAGTATCGGATTACATCCGGCATGTGCGTACCCAATTAAAAAAGAGTAGAGAAGAAATCTTCAGCAATACCAACTTGATTACCGTCTATTTCGGCTACGATATCAAGAAGCAAGCCGATGAAACCATTGCGTCCGCGATTCAAAAGGCTCGTAAGAATATGTATGACCCCGACACCGATCTTTGCGTCCATACATTCCCGAAGGTGGTAAGCCGCCACCAAACATTTTCGTTTCCAAAGGATCGGGGCTTTCGAATGGTTCGGTGGTGCCGAAAAGTCGGTCAAAGGTTAAATTTAGACCCGGCGGATATGAACCGATTGGAGCTGCTGGCTTTGATTCAGAATATCGGTTTGGCGTTGGTGAGCTCCTATATATTGTATAAGGCGGATAGGCTAACTCAAACGGAATGGGAGATGATTAAAAAACATCCGGAAGCCGGATACCGAATTGCATTGTCTTCCCCCGAGCTGTCCGATGTCGCCGAGGAGGTTTTGTATCACCACGAATGGTGGAACGGAGACGGTTATCCGAAAGGCTTGAAGGGAGAAGAAATTCCCCTTTTGTCCCGTATTATTGCCGTTATTGACGCCTTCGACGCCATGATCAGCGACAGACCTTACCGTCCGGCTTTAACCAAAGAAGAAGCGCTGGAGGAATTGCGGAAAAACGCCGGAATTCGATTTGATCCTCGAATTGTAAAAATCTTTTTTGAAGCGATTCAAGAAGAATCGGACTGAAGCTTATTTTCTTCGATAGATGATTTCTTGCAAAGCTTTACGATTTTTATCCAAGTCCGGCTTCAAAACCGACATTCCGCGTATGATTTCCGGTTTGTAGCCTCCTTCAACGGGGATACGATAGGTTTCCGGTTTGGAAAAATCAACGCTGAGAGCCTTTCCCGCCAAACGGAGTATTTCCGTATTGGTCATATCCGTTGTGACCATAGGAAGGATATTGTTTAAAAGGTCGATGACCTTGACAGGGTTCATT
>JAAYHZ010000447.1 GCA_012744235.1 Clostridiaceae bacterium | reverse complement strand
TATAGATTTACTTGAGTTTTTGCAGTAGAATCATACTATATATTCTATATATTCTCCGGATACCTTTACTTTTCTGCTTTATTCCTTTTTAACAATTTCGGTTAAAGCGGTTGCCAATCCGGCAAGGCCTTGGATTTCCGAAGGTATAATGATTTTTGTCGCTTTACCGTCTGCAACATCCTTCAACGCTTCCAATCCTCTTAACGCCAATACCGCTTGGGAGGGATTCGCTTCGTTCAACATCCGAACACCCTCGGCTATGGCCTTTTGGACTTCCAAAATCGCTTGGGCTTCCCCTTCCGCTTTTCGGATAGCCGCTTCTTTTGCCGCTTCCGCTCTTAAAATAGCCGCTTCTTTTTCCCCTTCCGCTATTAAAATCTGGGATTTTTTCTCGCCCTCCGCCCTCAAAATGGCTTCACGGCGTTCTCTTTCGGCTCTCATCTGCTTTTCCATGGCGTCTTGGATGTCCTTCGGAGGCATAATGTTTTTAACCTCCACCCGATTCACCTTGATACCCCACGGGTCCGTGGCTTCGTCCAAAATGGAACGCATTTTTGCATTAATCAGGTCACGAGATGTAAGCGTATCGTCTAATTCCAAGTCGCCGATAATGTTTCTTAATGTCGTAGCCGTCAGGTTTTCAATGGCGGTCATGGGCCGTTCGATACCGTACGTATACAGCTTCGGGTCGGTTATTTGGTAATAAACGACCGTATCGATCTGCATGGTTACGTTATCTTTTGTGATAACCGGCTGCGGTGCAAAATCGGCCACCCTTTCTTTTAAGGAAACGACAGACGCTATCTTGTCAATCAAGGGAATCTTCACATGCAAGCCGGTCTCCCATGTCCCGTTATAGGCACCTAAACGTTCAATGACATATGCCTTGGCCTGCGGAACAACTCGAATGTTTGTGAAAACCAATACGATAGCAATAAACCCTAAGATAATCCATATCCACATAATTACAACGCTCCTCTCAATCTGAAATCCGTAATATAGAAGGCCGAAAAATTCGGTCCATTATATCCTTTTCACTACAAGCTTTACTCCTTCAACGGCAACCACTTCCACTTCCGTATCCTTTTCGATCGGTTCCGAATCGACACTTACGGCCGTCCATATTTGTCCGCCTACCTTCACCTGACCTCTGTCGTTTTCGGGTATCGGCACGGTTACGACGCCGGTTTTACCGATGATGGCATTTACGTTGGTCTTCGTATGTCCGACTTTCAAGTATTTTACCGCAATAGGTCTTGTGAAAATCAGCAGTACAAAGGACACAATTAAAAAGATGATAATTTGAACCTCAATACCCCAACCGATAGCGGCTGCCAAAATGGCAAACAAGGCACCGATGGCAAACCATGTTGTCGTGAGCCCTAGCGTTGCCGCTTCAATGATTAATAACAACACAATCAACCCGATCCATATATAAATGATTTGCTGCATAAACCGGACTCCTTTTCGATAGACTTCCTCTCATTTCATTTTATTATATCCCCTCCGATATTACAACTCCATATAAAAAAGAATATGAAAGCATAGCCCCTTTATTCCCTGCCCCGTTATGCTATAATGAAAAACGGGAGAAAACCACGCTCCAAGTAAATCGGAAGGGACTGTTTATTTATGAGAAAGTTCGAATCGAGATTCGCCGATTGGTCCTATTTAAAGGATATGGCGGGAAAGCCGGACTATACACGTATTCAAAAGGTGTTGGCAAAGGAAAAACCGCATCAATATACCTTGTTTGAGTTCTTCCTGCATCCTGCGCTTTACGAGCTATTATCCGGCGAAAAGATAACGAAGGACATGCCGGATTATCGCTTGAAGGAGCTTCAAATGAAAGCTTATGCCAATGCCGGGTACGACTACATCACCTTTCACGCTTGTCCCATAACTTTTCCTACGGCGGCAAAGGAACAGAAAAAACCATTTCCTTGAACCAAGGCGCCGTTATCTCTTCTTATGAAGATTATGAACGGTATCCGTGGCCAGACCCTTCCTCTTACGATTATTCTCTCCTCGATTATTTGGCTTCCCGTAAACCGGAAGGAATGGGTTTGATTCCTTACGGTCCGGGAGGTGTTTTGGAGAACGTGATAGCATTGGTAGGATACGACAATTTGTGTCTTCTGATGTGGGACGAGCCGGATTTGGTACAAGCCGTTTTTGATAAGGTCGGAAGCATATTGACAAAATACTACGAAATCTGTGCGGAGCATCCGGCCGTCATTGCCTGCATATCCAATGACGACTGGGGCTTTAACACCCAAACCATGTTATCCGTAGAGCAAATGCGAAAATACGTGTTCCCGTGGCATATTAAAATTGCGAATGCCATCAAGAGCCGAGGCAAGTTCGCGATCCTTCATTCCTGCGGATATTACGGAGAGATTATTGACGATATGGTTCTTGATATGAAATACGATGCAAGACATTCCTTTGAGGACAATATCATTCCCATTGAAAAGGCGTATCCTCAAATGAATAAAAGAATGGCTCTTTTAGGAGGCATCGATGTGGATTTCATTTGCCGGTCCCGGCCGGAGGACGTGTACAACCGGGCTTGTAGAATGCTGGAATTGGCCGACCAAGGAGGATACGCATTAGGCTCCGGAAACAGCATCCCCTATTATGTTCCGGCCGAAGGGTACTTGGCCATGATCGCAGCGGCTTTGGTCAACCGTTAATCATTCGAACACGATGTAAACGTCTTTTTTCAAAGCATATCCTGCAGCGGCCTCCACGGCTTTTAAAATTGCAGAGGGAACAGGGCATGCCGCATGGCGAATGTTCACTTTGGCGGCATCCATAACCTTTCCCTTACCGAAACCCGAAAAAAGCTCCTCTAAAGCATCCAATTCCGTAACGGACTGCGCAAGACGCATCACTTGGCTGCAGCCGCTGACCGCTTGCAGGCGCACGTTTTGCATATCGTCGCAAGAAGCGCGGATGATCGTTTCCATCCCGCAAATCCCGGAAGATATCTTTATCTGTACATTAGCCATGCCCTTTCCTCCTCAATCGTTCCATCCACTTTTTTTGCTCCGGAGTCAAAAAGTCGAGAAAAGTATTCGGTGTATCCTTTAGGGAATTGATAATCCTTCTCTGCGCTTTTTTATTATCCTCCAACAGCTCCTTCAGTTCCTTCGGGGTAATTCGAGCTCCGCCGTTCGTTATAACCAGCCTTTGTTCCATATAGTCGGAAGTGGCTACAAAAATACGATCTACGGACCCTTTTTCGTAAACGAATTTTTCAATATAGTTATCGGCGGTCTCGTTTTCTTCCGTAAAAACAATGAATATGCCGTCCTTTTCCAGCATGGAACCTTTGCCGCCTTTCACTTGCTGGGCGTCAAAAACCACGATGACGATAAAATCCTTGTTTCCCCCGAAATCAACAAGCATATCCGTCAGCTTGTCCCGATTCATCTCCAAATCGTCATTCGGATCAAATACGTCTCTCCATGCATTGATGATGTTGTATCCGTCAACTAAAAGGTATTTCTTCCTCAAACCGATAACCTCACCTAATTTAAATATTCTCTCTTTGTCTTAATGCTTCAAACAAGAAAATGCCGGCAGCTACCGAGACGTTTAAAGAGTTCATGGTTCCTTTCATCGGGATCTTCGCCAAAAAGTCGCACTTTTCCAACACCAGCCGGCTCATTCCTTTATCTTCGCTTCCGATTACCAAGGCGGTTGCATCTTTAAAATCGCATTTCCAATAAGGCATGGTGCCGTTAATATCCGTCCCGATGACCCATATGCCTTTTTCCTTTAACCGGTCGATCAAAGACGGAATGTTCGGAACTCGTGAAATGAGCATTCGAGCCGCCGCTCCCGCCGAAGCCTTCGCCGTCGCCGCGTTGACGGCCGCCGATCTTCTTTTCGGCATGATAATGCCGTGGACACCGGCCGCCTCCGCCGAGCGGATCACCGCTCCGATGTTCCGGCTGTCCGTTAAGCCGTCCAGTATCAAAAGAAACGGTTTTTCGTTCAATTCTTCGGCTTTTTTCAATATGTCCTCCGGTTCGCAATAGGAAACCGGAGAAACGTATGCGATGACTCCCTGGTGAACCGATTGAGGTGCCAAATCGTCTAAAACCTTTGCTTTGACGATTCGAACATCGATATCCTTCTTTTTCGCTTCGTTCATGATCTGGGCGTAGGTGGAGGGGTTGATACCTTCCATCAGCATAATACGATTAATGCTGTTGCCCGCCCGAATATATTCAATAACCGGGTTCTTCCCGTAGATATAGTCCTCGGATTCAAAAACGTCCGCCTCTTTTTCTACATTCGTATCCGCCTGCTTCTTGCCGGGGGATTTAAACTCTTTTTCATACCCTTTTTTCT
>JAAYHZ010000446.1 GCA_012744235.1 Clostridiaceae bacterium | reverse complement strand
GATGTGGGACCACTACAACGATCCGGGCTATTATTTCAATTCAAGAATCCTGTATCAAGATATTAAGAATTTGGCCGATATCGGGTTGAACGGATTCAACAGCTGCCAAGTACAACGAGCATTCTATCCCACCGGCTTGCCCATGTATGTCATGGCCAAAACTTTATGGAATACGAATATCGCCTTCGACGATATCGCGGTAGAATATTTTAATGCCGCTTACGGTACCTACGGTCCGCAAGTACTTGAATACATGAAGACCCTTTCCGAATTGTTCGATCCCTATTATATAAGAGGAGAAAAACAATTTAATGACCCGGAAGCTTTGGAAAAATTCAATAAGGTACCAAATACAATTCAATCCTTTGACAGCGTTATAAAAGAAGGTCTTATGTATCCTGACAGTTCCGTCGCTCAATCCTTCCTGTACTTAGACATCCATGCCAAAGGCGCATTAATCTACGCCGATTTCCTGCGGTTAGCCGCTTCCGGATCCATTCAAGAAGCGAAAGAAAAACGAAACGAATTTTTTGACTACTACCGCAAAAACGAAATGCTTGTGCAAAATGTACTTGACGTTTATGAAATGATCAATACAATGCAAAGAAAAAGGTATTGGACAGAAAGGTAGAAATGAATTCCAAAAGCATCTTTGAAGTGATACGTATACAGAAGGAAGAAGACTTTTCGGCCTCCCGCACCATCCGTAAAACGGTGTTTGTGGATGAACAAATGGTACCTGCCGAAAACGAATTCGACGAATACGAGACGGAATCCGTTCACGTTCTCGTCCGTCTTAACGGAAAACCGGTGGGTACCGGTCGAATTCGTCCGAAGGACGGAGTCATGAAGTGCGAACGGGTTTGCGTGCTGAAGGAGGCACGGATGCACGGTGTAGGTAAAACGGTCATGAAAGCCTTAGAGGAAATCGCCCTCGAAAAAGGATATCGTAAAACCATGCTGCATGCCCAGACCCATGCTCTTCCCTTTTACCGAAAGCTGGGCTACGTGCAAACATCCGATGTGTTTTACGAAGAGGGAATCCCTCATGTATCCATGGAAAAAAATCTTTAAACATAAAACCCAAAAGAAAAAGGACGTAGATGACACGTCCTTTTTTTGTTATACGGAATAGATCCGGGTTCCGAAGGGCATTAAAGAAATCTTGGCTAACTTAAAGTGCTGTTTTCCGAAGGGAACGCCTACGACGGTCAAGCAAAGGAGTAATCCCATGAGAAAATGCGCCGCGCACAGCTCCATACCGAAAATCGGAATCCAAAAGATGTTGCCTAGGAGCCCCAATGCACCGAAACTCCCGAACAGGATATCTCTTCCGAAAGGATATAGAACAAAGCCGGCAATTTTAAAGCATTGAAGAGCAAAAGGGATTCCGATAACGGTAACCGCTAAAAGAATCCCGGCAAGAAACCACAAAATACTTCCCACGAAACCGCCGCATACAATCCAAATCAAATTACCAATGAACTTCATTTTTACCCATTGAATACCCGTTACAAAAGCTGAATATTTTCAGCCGCACACTTTTTTTCAATGTCTTCCGTCCATACGGAGGCCTGAACCTCCCCTATATGTGCTTTGTTCAGATAAAACATGCATATACGCGACTGGCCGATGCCGCCTCCTACGGTATATGGCAGATTCTTGTTGAGAATATCCTTATGGAACTGCATATTCAGACGATCCAAGCATCCGGCCTCTTCCAGTTGGCGTACCAAAGAATCTTCGTCTACACGGATTCCCATGGAGGATACCTCAAATGCACAATTGAGTACGGGATACCAGAAAATAATATCGCCGTTTAAGCTCCAGTCGTCGTAGTCCGGTGCACGATCATCGTGTTTATTACCCGATTTTAATTTGCCGCCGATTTTCATAAGGAAAACGGCTTTGTATTCCTTCGCAATGGCATTTTCTCTTTCTTTCGCAGTAAGATGAGGATAGCGGTCTTCCAGCTCTTGCGTATCAATAAAATAAATATCATCCGGCAGAAGGCGCATCAAGTAAGGATATCGATCCGTCACCTTATTTTCCACTTCTTTAAACACTTTATACAAACGCCTTACGATGGATTTTAACGTTTCTACGTTACGTTGGTCTTTGTGAATAACGACTTCCCAATCCCATTGGTCTACATATACGGAATGCAAGTTGTCTAAGACTTCATCTCTCCGAATGGCATTCATATCGGTATACAAGCCCTCGCCAAAATCGAAGCCGTACCGTTTCAAGGCCATTCTTTTCCACTTCGCCAAAGAATGAACAATTTCCACGACAAAGGAGCCGTTCTTGATATCAAAAGATACCGGTCTTTCCGTACCGGATAACGTGTCGTTCAACCCTGTTTCCGGACGAACAAACAAGGGAGCGGATACACGAGTTAAATTCATTTCTTTTGCCAAAACTTTTTCAAAATTGTCTTTGATAAATTTAATCGCAATGTTTGTTTCTCGTAGGTTCATTTGAGGTCTGCTAATTTCCGTGTTAATATTGTATTCTGTCAAGTTTTCTCCTCCTGCCTTGGTGAACATTTGCCTCATAATTGCCTCATTATAACATCAATCCTCTTTCTTTTAAAGAGTCTGACAATTTTTTAGCACAAGTAAAATCGATTATTTACTGCATGTTTTAAATCTTTCGGTAAACAATAAACGTATACATTATCTATGGCGAGGAGGAAAACATGGATAAGAACAAACCAAAACCGGACGATCGAAAAGACAATGTAGAAAAAATTCAATACAACATTGATAAAACCATTCAAAACATGGAAATGGCGGAAGAGATGATTGCGAAGACCGACAACGAAAAAACGAT
>JAAYHZ010000445.1 GCA_012744235.1 Clostridiaceae bacterium | reverse complement strand
TGCACGCTTTAGTAGCATATAATTAATTTTATACATATTTCCACAATAAGTCAACTTATCCTTTTGTAAAATAATGTTAGAAAAAAAGTATAAAAAAACGGGGCTTATCGGTCTCCCGTATTGCCCCGTCCTCTTTAATTATCCTTTTAATTCCAAAAGCTTTGCTTTTAGCTCTTCTTCGATCCGATACAATTCCGCTTCCGCTTCTTTTCTCTTGCGGCGGCCCTCCTCTTGTATCTGTAATACTTCGTTCAACGTGGTTATGAGGGTTTCGTTGGTGGTCCTCAAAGTCTCGATGTCGATAATTCCTCGTTCGGATTCCTTTGCCGTTTCGATGGTAGCCATCTTTAAGGTTTCCGCGTTCTTCTTCAGCAATTGGTTGGTCATATCCGTAACCTCTCTGTGGGCCTTTGCCGCTTGACCGGAATGATAGACTCCTAAAGCGATTACCATTTGGCTCTTCCATAAGGGAATGGTGTTTACCACGGTCGACTGTATTTTTTCGACCATTAATGCGTTGTTTTCCTGTATCAAACGGATTTGCGGTGCCATTTGAATGGATACCATTCTCGTCAGCTCCAAATCGTGAATCTTCTTTTCAAAACGATTGACAGCCGCTACAAAGTCGTTCACTTCCCGGATATCCTCGGGCAAATTGCTTTTTTCCGCCTTTTCCCTCAGCTTGGGCAGTTCCTCCTCCCTTGCCTTGGCCAGCTTCTTTTTACCCGCCAAAATATACATGGTTAGTTCTTTGTAATAGGATACGTTCAAATCATACATCTTGTCCAGCATGGCTATGTCTTTCAGGAGTTGTATCTGATGGCCTTCCAGAACCTCCACAATCTTGTCGATATTCGCCTCCGCCTTGTTGTATTTTGCTTTCATGGCGGATATCTTATTGGAGGATCTTTTGAACAATCCCCGTAATCCTTTTTCTTCTTCCTCGCCGAAGGTCTTAAGCTCCGAAACCACACCGGAAAGCATATCGCCGATTTCACCGAGGTCTTTTGTCTTTACATTATTCAATGCCGATTCCGAAAAGTCGGCAATCTTTTTCTGTGCACCGGCGCCGTACTGTAACACTTGGGCGTGCTTTGTCAGATCGATTTTTTCCGCAAAATCCTCCACCATTTTTTTCTCTTCCGGTGTCAGATTGAGCAGCTCCCGTGCAACGCTTTCCACCTTTCCCTCTTCGATAATGGCCGGCTCCTCCGATTTTTTCTCGTCCTTCGGA
This sequence comes from Clostridiaceae bacterium, assembly GCA_012744235.1. GTDB lineage: Bacteria > Bacillota > Clostridia > JAAYHZ01 > JAAYHZ01 > JAAYHZ01. The sequence goes on along the minus strand of JAAYHZ010000445.1, from coordinate 1,633 downwards.
TCTTCCTCGAAGGGTTCCAATGTCAATGTAGGTATTTTGTCACTCATTTCATCATCCCTCATTCTCGTTTTTTGGGCTCTTCTTATTCCTTGTCAGCCCTTCTTGTGCAAACATGGTTTCCAAAACCGAAATATCCGTGGATATGTCCATGGCAATCTCTTCGAACAGTCCGTCTAACAGATTGTCAAAGGCCGTATTAATCGTATCCAATGACTGTTCGATCTCCGCCTTCGCCGAAGAAATGTTTTTTCCCTGAACGGACTGGCTGTCCAGCTCCCGATACGCATCCAAAAGCTTTAACGTGGTAGGCAGAAAATATCCGACAAACTTCCTTATTTCAGGAAGCTTATGAGGACGTGTTTCCACATAGTCGAATATTTTCTCGGTTACCTCCTCCAGTTTATCCAGCTTTCGCGATATTTCTACATTCTGTATGGCATAATTGGCTTCTCGAATCCTCTTCACGTAGCTTCTTCCTTCTTCGATGGCTTTTCGAACGGCAGGATCCATGGATTCGTGTTGAATGCTTTCCTTGCTCCTTTTTTCATTCTCTTCAATTTCTTTCATTTTCATGCTTTCTTTTAAGAGAAGGTACTGTCGAAAAACCTCATTGTTCAACATAAAGCATGTCTTCTTATCATCGATATGTCCTTCCGGAAACATGCCCTTCGCAATCATCTTCTGCAAATCCTTAACGATGAATTTTTCGCTTTTTCCGGTCGCAACGGAGAGATCTTTAATAAGGATGTAGCTTCTGCCGTCCATTTTTTTCATATATACCTGAAATCTTTTTAACCTCTGCCGGATGCTGCTGCCGTTGAAGGCAACGACCAAAGAGCCTGCGGTACAGGGAAGCAGTCCGAATAAAAAGATGTATAAAAAGGCGCTGTTGGCAATCAAGAGTCCGGCCAAAGCAAAAAGAAAGCCGACAAAACCGAATAAAACGGTCCCGATGATACCCAGCACCAATTGCAGCATACCGGAAACCTGTCCTACCGGTACGGCAACCTTCGCAGGCTTTATGTTTTCCTTTTTTTGAAGCTCTTCCTGTTTTTTCGGCTGCTCGTAGGCGGCACGATACTCTTCCTTTCTTTGGTCCTTCATTCCTTGAGGATCGGGAGGAATGTCCTTGAAAGAATCGCGCTTAACGGTGATTCCCGCTTCGTTCAGTGCACGGTTTACCATGTTACGGATATCATGATTCAGCCCTCTAAAATCCCGGGTATCAACGGCATTGCGAATTATATTCCGAATTTCATTTCCTAAATTAAACCTATCTCGATTGTACATATTGACTCCAAAAAAAGACCTTATTCCCTGCTATAATGATCCGAAAAACGACATAGTAAAACAAGACCGTGTCTTAGTCATCAGAATAATTTTATCACCTTCGTTATTCCCCTGTCAAACAGGAAATTACCATGTCAGACAAAGAAACGGCGATATGTGAAAAGATTGTTTGTTTACTCCTCCTATCGCCGCTTCCCTATCGTTTATTTTTCAAATCGATAATCCGAACCTTAAATTTTTGCCAAATCCTTTTTGCTTGCCAAATAGAATCCGTCATCCGTTTTTGCGTAAGCGGATATGCCCTGAGAAAGCATCAAGCTCTTTTTGATGCTCTTGTCCGGAC
>JAAYHZ010000041.1 GCA_012744235.1 Clostridiaceae bacterium | reverse complement strand
TCCGGAAGGCTGTTGCTTCCGGTAAGTCCTTCTTTCAAAGCCTCCGTTTTATACAGCGATGACGACGGGTTGACCTGGCAAGAATCCAAGAACCGGGTGTTTTTACCTATGCGGGGAGCCATGGAGCCTCACGCGGAGCAAACCCGGGACGGTAGAGTGTTGATGGTGATTCGTAACCAATTGGGCTCTTTATTCATCGCCGAATCCAAGAACCAAGGAGAAACCTGGGAAAAACCTCAAACATCCGGGCTGCGTACGCCGGAATCCTGTCCGGAGCTGACCCGTATACCCGGAACGAATGATTTATTAATGATATGGAATAACAGTCCTTACGATCCCGATTTTCGATCCCACTACGGAAAAAGAAGCCCCTTGTCGTGCGCCGTATCCAAGGATAACGGCCGTACTTGGGAAAACATTAAAGACATCGAAACCGACCCCACAAGAGCCTTTTCGAATCCCGGTTGCCGATTCTTATCCGACGGAAAAGCCGTTATCAATTATTGGACCTGCGAGTACCTGCCGGATTGGAGAATGCAGGATGTCATCGATTTAAGAGTCGCTATAATCCACAAACAGTGGTTTTATACATAACAGCTTTTTCATCTTATATCGCGGTTCGGACATCTTTGGTCCCGAACCGCTTCTTTTTATATCAAATCTCCTTCAGCCTTTCTCGATCCAATAAAAGAATCCTTCGGCTTCCGGACAGCTTGATCAAGCCTTGGTCGGCAAACTGCGTCAGTTTTCTGCTTAACGTCTCTTGGCTCATACCTAAAGAGGAAGCAAAATCACCCTTCGACATGGGAAGATGAACCTCATGTTTACCCTCCGAAAGGGACAGGAGAGCTTTTGCAATACGTTGTTCTACCGTATTAGCGGAAATGGCTTCGATTTGCGCTTCTGCGGCCTCCAGACGCTTGCTCAATTCCTCCATCACCTTAAAGGCGATGGACGTATATTTTGTCATCAATTCCTTCAGCTTCACGCCTTCCACCACACACATCTTTGAAGGCTCGATCGCTTGGGCGTAATCCGTCAAAGGAAGCCGGCTGAACAAAGACAATTCTCCGAAGAACTCCCCCGGGCCGACCACGCGGATCACTTGCTCCTTCCCGCTTGCCGTCAAGCGGAAAATTTTCACCTTTCCGGTATGCAAGACAAACATCTTTCCGCCTTGGTCTCCGGCCATGTAGATCATATCCCCTTTTTCATGGGCTTTCGGCGTCGTAATTCGAGCAACCTCCGTCATCTCATCCGGATTTAAGCTGCTGAAAATCGGAACGCGCTTGATACAATTTCGCTGCTCTATGCAATGATTGCATTCCATGAACCCTCACTCCTTTCGAAAATTATACCATACGAAAACGTGAAAAAAGGTTTTTAAACCTATTGACATCGAAGAAAAAGAATATATAATTAACGTGTTAATTATTAAACGTTTAACTAATAAAAAATCGAACCGTTCATCAAGGAGGTGAACAACGGTGGAAAAGAGGCTCAGTCCTCAAAAGGAAGCATTACACAAATTTCTCTGCGCGAATCGGCTGCATCGGAAAACCGTTGAGAGCTTGGTAGGTAAATTGGGATGGCAGCATACCCAGCACCGAATCCTTATTTATCTCCACCTTAACAGCCACAATAATCCGTCTCAGCGTGATATCGCGGAATTTTTGCAAGTTACTCCGGCGGCAGTGACCGTAACTCTAAAGAAAATGGAGAAGGCCGGTTTAATCGAAAGATCTGTCAGCAATGAAGACAACAGGGTCCATCAAATAAGCATTTCCCCTTACGGGCAACGCATCGTCCGGGCTACGAATCATGTCTTCGATCTGATGGATCAAGCGGTTTTCAAAGGTTTCGAGCAAGAAGATCTGAAGATATTTATAGATTACTTGGATCGGATACAAGCAAACATCAACGAATTGGATATTGAGAAAATCGTTTCGGAAGGAAGGAAGGCTTTAAAGACAGTATGAAAAGATGGTTTAAATATGTAAAACCCTATCTCCCGTATTTTATCATCGGTCCGTTGTGTATGATCATTGAAGTCATCGGGGAAGTGTTGATGCCCAAGCTTCTATCCAATATCATCAACAATGCCAATGCGGGAGCATTGACGGTAGGGTCTAGTATAGGAACAATGTTTTTGATGATTCTCATCGCCGTCATCATGATGGCGGGAGGCGTAGGCGGCGCCTATTTCGGAGCGAAAGCCTCCGTTAACTTCGCTACGGACCTAAGAGCCGATGCCTATGCAAAGATTCAGAAATTTTCTTTTTCCAGCATCGATAAATTTTCCACGGGCTCCTTGGTTACTCGCTTGACCAACGACATAGCCCAGCTGCAGAATTTCATCAACATGCTTCTTCGTATGGCATTAAGGGCTCCGGGCATGCTTATTGCCGCATTGATCATGGCCATATTGCTTCAGCCCTCCTTATCCGTCGTACTGGCCGTTACCATTCCTTTAATGTTAATTGTTATCGGTTTTATCATAAAAAACGGTTTTTCACGATTCGGTGCTATGCAAGAAAAAATTGACCGTTTGAACACCAACGTTCAAGAAAACTTGACCAATGTTCGTGTAGTCAAATCCTTCGTAAGAGAAGACCATGAAATCGATAAGTTCGCAAAAACCAATCGGACTTTAAAAGAAGCAAGCATGGATGCATTCAAGGTGATGATCTTCATGCAGCCGGCGATTACCGTATTCATTAACATCACCACCTTGGCCGTCGTATGGTTCGGCGGTAAAACCGTACTCAGGAACGGAATGGAAGTAGGGGATCTGTCCGCTTACTTGACATACGTCACCCAAATTTTGTCCTCATTGATGATGATCACCATGATGCTTATGTTTTCCTCCCGTGCCCTTGCATCCGCCCGCCGTATTCGGGAAATATTGGAGGAAAAAATCGATATGGACGATACAAATGCGGCACATCCCGATAAAGAGGTTACGGAAGGGGCCATTGAGTTTCGTAACGTTACCTTCCGCTATTACAAAACAAGTGAAAAACCGGTTTTGGATCGTATTAATTTGACGATAAAGCCGGGGTCTACCGTGGGAATCATCGGTTCTACCGGCTGCGGCAAAACCACCTTGGTTTCCATGATTCCTCGTCTTTACGACACGGACAAAGGCGAAGTTTTGGTAGACGGTGTCAACGTTAAGGACTATTCCTTGAAGCGTTTAAGAGACGGAATCGGTATGGTACTCCAGCAGAACACTCTCTTTTCCGGAACCATTGCGGAAAATCTCCGTTGGGGAAATCCGAATGCAACGGAGGAGGATATTGAAAAAGCGGCAATCCAATCTCAAGCCGATAAATTTATCGGCTTAATGAAAGAAAAATACGATACCGTTGTGGAACACGGCGGCACAAACCTTTCCGGAGGGCAAAAACAGCGTTTGTGCATAGCAAGAGCCCTGATTAAAAAACCGAAAATCATCATTCTGGACGATTCCACTTCAGCGGTGGATACGGCTACGGAAGCCCTTATTCGAAGAAGCTTTAAAAACGAACTGAAGGGCTCCACTAAAATCATTATCGCCCAGCGAATTTCTTCCGTTATTGATGCCGATGAAATTATTGTCATGGACGACGGCAAGGTTACCGGAATCGGCACTCACGAAGAGCTGCTTGCTTCCAACAAAGAATACCAAGAAATCGTTTATTCCCAAAACGGACAGAAAGGAGCATAACCCATGGCAAGAAATTTGGAACAGCTTCAGCAGCGATACAGCAACACTTCCGCTTTCACAAAAGGGCCGGGAGGCCCGGGGGGACCCGGTAGAAGAGGCGGCCCCGGCGGACCGAGAGCCATGATGGGAGGAAAACCGAAAGACGCAAAGAAAACCTTGGTCCGGCTTATGCACTATCTGGACCCTTACAAATTTCATTTTCTGTTGGTATTTCTTTGCATGATCGTCAGCACGGTTACTTCTCTGGTGGGCTCCTATTTCATGGCCCCCATCATTGACAAATTAACAGTAGCCGTGGTACCCGGTGCCGTTACGAAAACAGGCCGAATCCAGCAAATTGCGGACGGCATTATCGTAAGTTTAACGCAAAAGCTTCATGTAGGAGATCAAGTTCTGCCCTACATTATCACCGCCATCGGACTTTTAGGCGTCATATACTTAATCGGTATCGTTACTACATACCTGCAGAGCCGGCTGATGTTAACCATTACTCAGGGGTCTTTGGAAACCTTGCGAAACGATTTGTTTAAAAAGCTTCAAAAGCTGCCCCTTCGCTATTACGATTCCAAGCCCACCGGTGAAATTATGTCGCGCTTTACCAACGATATTGACAATGTAAGCATGGCATTGAGCAACTCCTTTACGTCCTTGGTGTCCGGTACCATAACGTTGATCGGTACTTTATTCTTTATGATCTCCACCAACCGGATATTGACTTTAATTACGGTGATCTTTGTTCCTATCTTCTTACGAGGAGGAATATGGATTGCAAAAATGTCCTCCAAATACTACAGGGGACAGCAAGCGGCATTAGGCGCCATTAACGGATATATGGAGGAGACCATTACCGGCCAGAAGGTTATTAAAACCTTCAATCACGAAGAAATTTGTATCGAAGAATTCAGCCTGCTTAACGGCGATATGAAAGACAAACAGTTTAAGGCCCAATTTTGGGGAGGCATTATGGGGCCCATCATGGGCAACATTTCCCAGATCTCGTATGCCG
>JAAYHZ010000444.1 GCA_012744235.1 Clostridiaceae bacterium | reverse complement strand
TTTAAATTCAGATTTTTTACGGCGTATGCATTCGAACCCGAATATTTGAACGAGACATTGCGGAACTCCAATATGTGGTCTTTATTCGGTAAAAAGTAAAGATGCCGCTCGCCTTGGCTCATTTTTGACGGAATATCCAAAAACGAAAAATATCGAACCAAGTACTTATTATTATTAAACAAAGACTGCGTTTGCGAAATGAGTCCCTTCGTTGCGTTGATGAAAAGCGTGATACCGGTTATGTATTTCGCAATGCTTCCTATGGTAACGCTTCCTGCAACACAAGCCCGGATTATAAATAGGTAAATCACAAGATTGAGTACATCATTACAAATGCTATTCGTAAGAATGAAGGGAAGAGTCTTTTTTCTGTTCTCCATGATCAGGTTATATGAATATTCGCATTGTTTTTGATGTTCGGCAGCAGCGAAATTCTCCATTTGATAGATTCTTACGTCTTTCCCGGCATTATAATCGCTGTAAAAACCGTCATAAAAATTTGAAAAAGCATTGAAATAACGTTTTTTGCCGACATGATGTAATTATATTCATTCTGCTTTTTCGTCGTATAAAAATTAATGCATATCGTAAGGATGATAAAAGCAACCGAAAGCAGCTTGCCGGCGATTGAGATATCGGCAGCGAAAAACAAGTTAAACGTCAGAAGAAAGGATGCGATGATATTGGAAACGCTTGTAATTAAAGATCCGAAATATGTGTATAGGTAAAAGGTATTATACCCTGAACGGCTTTCCGCTTTTATCTGTTCAAACAGCATTTTCGTCTCTCTGTTTTCAATATCACTGTAATCCATGGATAAAAGCTTGTCGGCAAGAAACATTTGCTCGTTTTTAAAGAATTGGTTGTGCCGGTAACCGCGAAGCTGCGTTAATCCGCCGATAAGCAAAGACAACACAAAATTTCCGATCAAGGTAACGAGCACATACAGGATTATGCGATTTATATTTTTCCCCTCGACCAATTCGTCGACTATTTTTGCCATGAAATAAATGTTTATATAGTTCGGGATGACCGATATCACCGATGTTAAAATCAACAAAATCATATAGGTTCTCTCTATTTGAAACAGCATTTTAACACCGCGTTTTATAAGGGAAACATTTTCGATGAATTTCTTGAACAACGCCATCACCCCTGTCTATTTGTAATACCGGCTTTGAATTATAAATAATTCCGCGTATTTTCCGTCTTATTTCATCAGCTCATCGTGAGTACCCGTTTCAACAAACTCGCCGTTTTCCATGAAGATGATGCGGTCGCAAAATCGGGTTGAAGCCAACCGATGAGAAATGAAAATCGATGTTTTATTCTTGGACAGCTCATTGTATGTTTGATAAAGATTGCTTTCCGCAATCGGATCAAGTGCCGCAGTCGGCTCGTCAAGAATGAGAATGGGAGCATCCTTATAAATTGCACGAGCCAAAATCAATTTCTGCTTTTCACCGCCCGATAACTCGATTCCGTCGGCGTTCAGCTGCTTGTTGAGCATCGAATCCATTCCCTTCTCAAGCTTGGAAACCTTTTCCCATAGCCCGGCGGCTTCAAGGCACTTTTTAACCCTTTCGGTATCCGTTTGCTCTTTCGATTTGCCGGAAACGGTACATGCAATGGAGACGGGAAGAAAATGATAATCTTGAAAAACGGTTGAAAACAACGAATAATAATCGTAAATATTAAACCTTTGCTTTTCAATACCGTTTATGAGCACTTTGCCTTGGGTGGGGTTGTATAAGCCGCATATGATTTTAACCAACGTGGTTTTTCCCGCACCGTTTAAACCTACTATGGCCACTTTTTCGCCTTTACGGATCTTAAGGGAAAGGCGGCGTAAGGTGTCTTCCTCGGCACCTTGATACCGATAAGAGACATCCCGTAACTCAATTTCGTATGGTACGGACAAAGACGGCGGTTGAACGCCTTCTCCGCGGTTTTCTTTTTCCGGATATTCCAAGTAATCACGTAAATCGCATGAGGTAAGGCTGACGGAATAGATATCGTTATATTTTTCCAAAATACCGCCCACCAAGCGTGCAAAGCTTCCTACCGCGGCAAAATGGAATATAAAATTATCAATCGACAAATCGCCGTTCAAAACCTTGGTAATTAGAATCGCATACGCAAAGCCGTCTCGCAAAATAATGATCAATGCGTCGATAATATGGGTAATATAAGTCCTCCATAAAATTTTTCGATCCCAGCCGAGACGTTCCTTCGTTAACGTTTTAAACATATTGATAAACCACCGGTTCATTCCGTAAATGCGGACATCGGCGGCTCCCTCAAAGGAGGAGCTGTTTGAAGCGATGTACCAAAGCTTATAATCCAATTTCGATATTTCTTCGCGGTTTGCATGTTGAAATTTCCTTACTCGGCGAAGAGAAAAATAATGTATCAAGGAAAATAACGTGAGCACCACGGCAATCCACGGATTAATAACGGAAAGAATGGAACCGAATAATATGTATCCTAAGATATTTGTTATAAGCTCCGTAATTCCGCTTGTCATCCTTTCTACAATGGAGCCCTTTCCGGACCCCCAAAGGGACTCGTCGGCTCGGCTCATTAAGTATCGGAATTGAGGTGCTTCTATATTTTCGTAATCCGTCTTAAAAGCCTTGCTTACCTTCCTGTTCAGTAAACCGTAACGGAATTTCAGCATAAGCGCAGAGTTGCTGCTGCTAATGGCTTTATTCGAAATGTTTAATAGAATGAGGATTATTCCTATCGTCAAAAGAGAAAAGACGATATGCTCAAAAGGTCTTTGGTTGATAATTTCGCTTACCACAAGCTTGGGCAGATAAATGTTAATGAAAGAAATAGAGATATTAATAGGAATCAGTAAAATAAGAAACACTACCGACAGCTTGCTGTACGACCATTGCAGTCCGAAAAAGTATTTCACATTGCTGATAATCGAATGAGTAGGCTTATTGTTTTTCATTACGTCTATCCCTTACTATCTATCCATATGATGATCGATGCCTATATCGGACAGTTAATCCGAAGAATCCAAACACATATGAATTTCATAATACTATTACCAAGATTTCAATATATTGAAATACTCGCCTTTCGAATCCCCGACTCGCAATTATCCGTAACGTCGTTGCAAAAAAAGAACCGAATTCTTTCGGCTCTTTTCGTATTTTTAAATGATATTTCAGTGATTGTCGGCTTTCATTACGGCAAACCTTTGAAAATAACGGTTTTCGGGTTCATATTCTTCCGGGTATAGACAATAGACGATTTTGCTATATCCCTTCCCGACTTTATTCGTAACCTCCAAGGAAAGACCCGAATAAGTAACTTCATTTTTAATTCGGATTCCCGCTTCCTCAATCTCAAAATTCTCAAAAGGATGGGAAGCGATAAAGTCCTTTACTTTATCGGGGATCTCCGAAAACAAACCCGCTTCATCCTGCGCTCCTAAAAGAGCGAGAGCACCGGGTATCATATATGCGTCGTAGGAGTAGATCTTTTCATTCGTATTCCGAATATCCGTCTCCCATACGATACCGGTCACGTAACCGCCTTCAATAATAAGCTCGTATTCGGGAGCGCTGTTGAGCATATCCTCATCGGTTAACATCATCGCATAAAATTCTCGATTTTCCGAAAATTTCGCTTCGGTCAAATCCCTTCGATGAGGCGGAAGCTTTTGGTAAGCGTCCGACGTTAAAAGAAGAGCGATGAGAGCCCAAAAAACCAAGATATATAAAATTCCTCGAAACCATTTTGATTTTTTTACGGTATATCGAACTTCTTTATCTTGAGGTAAGGTCTCTTTGGCGCTGCACATTTTGTAGCTTCTCCAAAGACAAACCAAGTTGTATATAGGGAATAAGTACCCTAACCCACTGCCGATTACCTTCCATGTACGGATAAATCCTTGTTTATAGGTAAGATGCTCTTGATTTTTTGCCGTAATCCGAATTCCGAGAATTCCTTTTCCAAGGGTTGTCCCAATAAAACGAAGCCAAAGGGGTTCGATCAATAGCATCAGAATAACCGATATTGCCGTATCCAGTATATTTCCTCCTACGGATCGATCCGACAAGCGAACATGAAATACAAAAACAAGGAGAACGGACCATAACACTTCATAGGAAAAATAGTCCAATAATCGAGCCAAAAACCGAAGCCAAGGTTTTTGGGCTCCTTCCGTCGCTTCTTTCTTCTCATCCTTTTTTCGGTACTTTTCTTCGACTTCTTTTTGGATTCGACGGATATATTTTTTCGCATCCAACCGGTCGAAGGACACGTTTTCTTCCAATACGGCTCGGCATATATCCGGTGCAAAAGCAACATCGAAGGTTTCCTTTTCCAGCTTTTCAATTTGAGCTTCCAAGACTTCTTTCAATTCCTTGGTGCCCTCAACAAGCCCTTTCACGTCCTCAACGGGAACCAAAAGACCGATAAGAAGCTTGATTCTCAAAATCCTTTGAAGGTCTTCCTCCGAGTAATCCTTGCGCCCGTCCTCGGATTCCCTTGGAGTAATCAAGCCTTCTTTTTCATAGAATCGAATCGTCCCGCGATCGACTCCGGAGCTTTTTACAATCTCTTTTATATCCATAAAAACCGTCCTTATATGTCTTCTTCATCGATCATCATTATACCATTGTATTCGTTTTTCCGGCGAATAAAATAAAGCGTGCTGTAAATGATACCTTATAGCTCATATATGGTATACTAATAGTAAGCATATCGGGTTCCCACCCCGGTCTATAACTCTTGAGAAGGAGGAGTTGGCATACGATGAGAAAGTTATTTACTCCCATTAAGATCGGAAATCTCGAGATCAAAAACAGGTTCATGATGGCTCCTATGGAAAACGGCCATGCTTCATTCGGCGGAGGTATTAACGACAGTATAACTGCATTTCTTGTGGAAAGGGCCAAGAATGACGTGGGTATCATTATCTCCGGTTCCATCGCCGTAACTCCCGAAGGCAGAGGCCTTCCGACTCAGCTTTGTTCTTACGACGAATCTTTGCTACCCGGCATGAAAACCCTCGTTGACAAAATTCATGAAGCCGGTTCTCTGTTTGGAGCACAATTGTATCATGCAGGAAGACAGGCTACCCAAGCCGTTACCGGAATTCAACCGGTAGCTCCCAGCGCCATTCCTTGTGCCATCTTGGGCAATGATCCTCGAGAAATGAACAAGGAGGACTTCAAACGTATTTTAGATGCCTTTGTAATTGGCGCAAGGCGTATGGTAGATATCGGCTTCGACTTAATTGAAGTACATTTTGCTCACGGTTATTTGCTGCACAGCTTTTTATCTCCTCATAGCAACAAAAGGACCGATGAATACGGAGGCAGCTTGGAAAATCGTGCCCGTTATCCTTTCCAAGTACTGAAAGCCGTTATGGACGAAGTGAAGGGACAAGTTCCCGTTACGATACGTATCAGTATCGATGAATTTTTGAATGACGGTCTTACCTTCGAAGAAGCGAAAAAGATATGCATCATGGCGGAAGAACTTGGCGTAGATGCCATCAGTATATCCGCCGCAAGCTACGACAGCGTGGAATACATTATTCAGCCCATGTTTATCCCCCAAGGCTTCTTGGTCAAGTATGCCGAAGAAGTGAAGAAGCAGGTGAAAATACCGGTCATCGTGGCGGGACGATTAAACAGCGCGGAATTAATCGAAGATATCGTCGAATCGGGCAAGGCGGATATGGTAGCGATCGGCCGCGGACTTATTGCCGATGAAGAATTGGTAGTAAAGATAAAGAACAAGGATTATAAATCCATCCGCTACTGCATCGCCTGCAACCAAGTGTGTATCGATAAAGTATTCATAGGGCAAGGCGCCAAGTGCTTGGTAAATCCTCGAGCGGGATACGAATTGACAAGAAAGGTCATCCCGGCAAAACACAAAAAGAAAGTGGTCATTATCGGTGCAGGACCCGCCGGCTTGGAAGCCGCAAGAATTGCCAAATTAAGAGGCCATGACGTTATCGTATTGGATAAGGTGGACCGCATCGGAGGAAAATTGGAGCTTTTATCCATTCCTCCCGAAAAAGATACCTTTATCAAATTCAGAGATTACCTTTACAACCAAATGGTCCGGTTGGGCGTGAAGTTCGAATTGGTTAACGTCACATCTCCCGAACAGCTAAAGCCCTACAATCCGGATGTGGTCATCGTCGCTACCGGCGCTACCCAATCACCTCCTAATTTCCCCATCGCTCCGGGTGCTCATGTCGTTATGGCGGAGGATGTTCTTACTCAAAAGGTAGAAGTGGGTAATACCGTTGCGGTAATCGGCGGCGGCTTGGTGGGAGCGGAAACGGCGAAGTTCTTATGTTCACAAAACAAAAACGTTCACATCGTGGAAGCGCTTGACGCCATCGGCAAGGATTACGGTGCCACATACATCGGGCATAACCTTTCCTTCTTAACGAAAAAAGGCGTAATCAGTCACTTAAACTCCAAGGTAGTCGGGGCGGAAAAAGGAAAAGTCGTTTTGGAACACGGCTCCATCGCCGTAGACAGTATCGTGGTGGCGGTAGGCTATCGAGCCAACACGGCCTTAGCGGAAGAATTGAAGAAGCATTTCAAGGAAGTGTATACGGTAGGAGACGCCTTGTCTCCGAGAAGAGTCTTGGATGCATCCTCGGAAGGCTTTGAAGTGGCAAATACCATTTGACGATAAAATAAAATATCCTCAATTGGATAGTACAAAAATCGGCATAGTATGGAAGGCATTACCTACAATGCCGATTTTTCATTCTTTTCCGGGAGGGAACGTCTTTAAGCTTTCAGTGAGCCGGACTGTGTCTTTTCTCTTTTGTAAATAGGATTGCGTGGCCTCATATAATATCAAAAGGAGCCGAAGCAACCTTGGTTTTCCGGTTGAGATACATTCGGACGACTAAAAATAACTTTTGGTTGTTATCTACTCCATAAGCCGACCCTTTGGGGTTGTCGGTACTATAAGGTATGGTAATATTCATCGGCGGGGTACCGGTGTTCATTTGTAAACACGGTTCCTGCCACACCGTTCCAAAGCTCCTCCCCATACAAGCTAATGTTAATGAAAGTCGCAAATCCCGTTTGTGTGTTATCGACGCCATATACAATTACAGAATCATCTCCGGTAGCTAATTCGAAGCTTTCCGATTTAATATAGACCGTATCTCTATTATCGATCCAAAGGTTAACATCCTGTAATATACCCTCATAGTTATCAGGAACCGCGATATTAAAGTTCAAATCAATGGCATCATATCCCATATTTTTATATTTACAAATAATTTGATTTCTAAGATAATCCAACGTATTCCTTGCAGTAGGAATAACTCTGAATTCAGTCGTACAAACTTCTTTCGCTTTAAGCTCCGGTATGGGCCATGAGTGTGAAGGCGTGTACGACCTTTTGGGGTAATGCGTAACACCGTAAAATATCTCTCCAAGTTATAGATATAATCCCGGCCTACTTCCGTATCTTGAAAAATGTTAGCCCTCATAACAAACGAAAAGTGATCTTTACCTTTTCCAATCCCATATTAACCGAGTCTATGGGAATATTGTCATCATTAATAATACCGGGGCTAAAGCCGGAATCGTTCAAAGCATCACGCATATGCCGGTTTATTTTTTTATCGGCAGTGGTGATTATGATTGTTGAAGCGTTGAAAGATTTCCGGGGGCTCCGTAGAGAGTCTTATCGGTCCGGATAGAGTCATCGTTAATCCGGTCGCCTAAACCGGCTCCTATAAAGTGGTAATAACCCTTGCGGCTATCGCCTGCCGTAACGGTATCCCGGTAGTCTTTATCAGGCTTATTTTCAACTAACGCCAGATAGCTTCTGAAGCCAAAATAGACTGCCGGCGGAGGCGTTTGTCCGATCAGAACTATAGCCTCGTCCGGACGCAGCTTATAGTGTACCTCCGGCATGACAAAATCCACATTGGGCGGATAATGCCGGTGATCAGAATCATAGTCTTTTGACGGTCTCTGCCCGGAAGACGGCATTTGATTGGGTGCCGGAGGGAGAATACAGGTTGCATACGGCGCTCCTACGATATTCCCCAAAGACGTATCGCATTTACCTTCGCTTACAAGCTTTAGAATATCTATATACCGTAGGCTTCCTTCTTAAACAAAATAAAGCCTTTTTTCTCGAGTGATTTAATAAAATGTTTTTTTGGTAAAAGGCCGGCAATCACAAGCTTTTTATGCTGGATCATAGCCGCCCTTTCCTACTCCGCTTTATTTTATTTACTTATAGCAAACAACGCTTGAGATACTTTTTATTTCGGATAACCGTTCCTGTACAAAGATACCGCTTCGTGAGCACATGCTTTCAAAATCGGTATTTGATCGAGGGCGACCTCCTCCGGTACAAAAAAATTATCCTTGACAAGATTGCCGGTTAAAACCTCGTACCAAACGCACCCGGCCAAGTAGCAGCCGTTGGCTGCCGCATGGGATTTGTCCTCCAAGCACAAGCAATCGCCCAATCTTTCTCGTGCAATTTGAAAAGCCTCCCCTACCGGAAGAATCATATCGATGCCGGTTCTTTCCGAGGCAAAACCGTATGCCTTTTTCAAGGCTTGAAACATCCTTTTTTGCGATCTGCCGTAGAAAGAAAACCCTTCCCAGTCGCACCCTTCTTGATACGCCCACGTTTGGTGGATAACATGGCATGCGGAAGGCGCGTATTCCTTCACATATTCAATAAGGTTCGTCAAATACGGAAAATACGTTTCCACAAGACCGCTGTAGCCGCTTTTCTGCTGAAACGTCACATAATCCCATTCTTCGTCGATTAACGCCTCTTTAATGGTTGCGGCCTCTCTCGGTTCCACGTACGTTTTTGTGTAAAGATACGCTTTATTATCCGTCGATGCGTTCATCCAATGAAGCTCCAACGGACAACCTCCGATGTACAGATTGGCAACGATCATATCCACGCCGTCCGCTTCGGCGATTTTGTGCAAATAGGTCTGTGCATTCCTTGAAAAGCTGTTGCCAATGGATAGCACCTTTATCTTATTCCCATTGATGTCTTTCATATTACCTCCGGTTTTCTTGTATCTTAAAATAAAAATATGGCAAAAGGATTTATGCTTTGCTATTCTTTTAATTTCCTTGAAAGCTCTCCTACGGTTCCGTATCGTTTCACATATTCCGTTCCTTCCGTATCCGTTGCGTAAAGAAACAAGGGCACACTCTCGCCATCCCCGGATAAATCTTTAATAATTTCATCCGCATGAAATCGAAAGCTTATTAAATCGGCAGGCATAACGGAGCCGTCAAAATCAAGACCGTCCAAGCTGTTTATTTTACAGAGTTCATTGCTTCTCTTCACTGCATAGCCTATATATGTAAGCTTGATTGCTCGGTTGCCCACATTGGCAGCGGAAATTTCCGCTTCTTTACCGGCGGAGTCGATCCGAATCGAACCCGATAATAGCAGCTTTTTCATATACGGGAGCTTGGCGGTACGAATTGAGACGATAATTGCCGTAGCGCTTAGAACAAGACCTATGAATGATAATACGGCCAAAAGAAAGCCGCTGTTGGCATTACACCAATGTATGATTCCGTTTATCATTTCCAAATCTCCGGTACCCTTCATGATATTTTTAGTATACCACGGCAAGCTTTCGTTCGTCATGCCGGCGTTATTTTCAGCAATAAAAAAATACGGTAACCGATTCTTTCGAGTTCGGTACCGTATTTGTTGTGGTGCGAAGAAAGGGACTCGAACCCTCACTCTTGCGAATACGCCCCTCAAACGTACGTGTCTGCCAATTCCACCATCTTCGCACAACTCTCGTTTGCGTGTTTATTATAGCGGATTTTTTCACATCCGTCAATAATTTTTCGGTGTGAAATTATGTAAGTCATCCGCCGATAATAAAATGAAAAGGGACCGTCTTTTAGGAGCAAGTCCCTCTCATCATCTATTTTGCCGCTTTTTCGGTTTCAACGGATACCAGTTCGAGAATTGCCATTTCCGCAGCGTCTCCTCTACGGGGTCCCAATTGATAAATTCTTGTGTAACCGCCGTTGACGTTCTTGTAACGGGGAGCGATTTCGTCAAAGATCTTGTTAACGATCTTTTTACGAGCGCCGTTTTCGTCCTTAACGTCATTAATCCATCTTAAAATCTGTCTTCTGGCATGCAGCCTGGAGGGACTGTCAACGGTTCTCAATTCCGTGGTTTCTTCGCGGTCAACGACCATGTATTTGTTTCCGTGTTTCGATTCGACTTCTTTCAAAACTTTTTTGCCTGAAGAATCGAGCTTGGCTTTCGTCACCTTTACTTGTTTTGTTGTATAGTTATCGCACTCTTGCACGGCAAGAGTTAACAGCTTTTCGGCGATGCTGCGCACCTCTTTTGCTCGTGTAACAGTGGTTTTAATTCGTCCGTTTTCGAATAAAGCCGTAACCTGGTTTCTTAAAAGAGCCATTCTTTGATCCGTAGGCTTCCCAAGTTTTCTGTGTGAGGCCATTGTCATATACTCCTTTCTTAGGTCTTTTTGAAATCGGGTTAATCTTCGTCTTTTCTGAGGGATAAGCCTAATTCGGCCAGCTTACCTAATACCTCTTCAAGGGATTTCTTACCCAGATTTCGAACCTTCATCATTTCTTCTTCACTTTTGTTGGTCAAGTCTTCGACCGTATTGATGCCTGCTCTCTTCAAGCAGTTGTATGAGCGCACCGATAAATCCAATTCTTCGATTGTCATTTCAAGGACTTTTTCCTTGTTGTCGTCTTCTTTTTCGACCATGATTTCGGTGTTCTTCGCATGATCCGACAAATCAATAAACAGCTTTAAGTGCTCGCTTAAAATCTTGGCACCTAAGCTCATTGCTTCGTCCGGCTTAATGTTACCGTTCGTCGTTATTTCCAGTATGAGTCTGTCATAGTCGGTAACCTTTCCTACACGGGTGTTTTCCACACGGTAGTTTACGTGCTTTACAGGAGTGAATATCGAGTCAATGGGGATGACTCCGATAGGCTGCCCCGGTACCTTGTTTCTTTCGGCCGGTACATAGCCTCTGGATTTTTCCACCGTTATCTCCATGTACAGCTTGCCGTTTTCATTTAACGTTGCGATATACGCATCCGGGTTCAAAACCTCAATGTCGGCATCTGTCTTGATGTCAGCACCTGTAATCACCTTGGCACCTTCAGCTTGAATATATACGGTCTTAGGTTCATCTGTATACATCTTAAACGCCAAAGACTTAATATTGAGGATTATTTCGGTTACATCTTCTACTACACCCGGGATCGTGGAAAATTCATGGAGCACGCCGTCAATTTTAATCGACGTAGCGGCGGAACCCGGCAGAGAAGACAGGAGTATTCTTCGCAAAGAGTTACCTAAAGTAATCCCGTATCCTCTTTCTAAGGGTTCGATTACAAATTTTCCGTACGTATTATTCTGGTTCATTTCTACACATTCGATCTTTGGCTTTTCAATTTCTATCAAATATAAACCCTCCTCTATCAGCCCGGATATCCGGGGACCGATTTAGTTTTTCAATGCTACAATACTTTGCCTAAATATTTCATTTGGCAATAAGCAACCGATCAACCGTATTTTAGCTCTTCGAATAGAATTCGATAATGAGCTGTTCTTGGACATTCAGGTCGACTTCTTCTCTGGGGCATTCCGCTAAAACGGCACCTTTGAGACTTGCCATATCGAACGACAACCAGCTCGGTAAATTCCTTGTATTTCCCGCTTCAATCAAGTTCTTAAAGTATGTTAATCCCTTGCTTGAATCCTTTACTTCAATCGCATCACCGGGTTTGGTTCTGTAAGAAGGAATATTGACTACTTTTCCATTTACCATAATATGTCCGTGATTTACGATTTGTCTGGCTTCGGCTCTGGAAGCACCGATACCCATTCTATATACAACGTTATCCAAACGGCTTTCCAATAATTTTAACAGGTTTTCGCCGGTAACGCCTTTTTGATTAAAAGCGATTTCGTAATATCTTTCAAATTGCTTTTCCAAAATTCCGTAAAATCTCTTTGCTTTTTGCTTTTCACGCATTTGAAGCCCGTGTTCAGAAGCCTTTTTCCTTTGGCTGCCGTGTTGACCGGGCGCAGAGGGGCGTTTTACTACGGAACACTTATCCGAATAGCATCTGTCACCTTTTAAAAACAGTTTTTCCCCTTCTCTTCTGCATAGTCTGCAGGAAGCATCTGTATATCTTGCCATTGATCTAATACACCTCCCTTATACTCTTCGTCTCTTAGGCGGTCTGCATCCGTTGTGGGGAATCGGAGTAACGTCTTTAATCATACTTACTTCCAGACCTGCTGCTTGCAGTGCGCGGATCGCAGCTTCACGTCCTGCGCCGGGACCCTTAACGTAAACCTCAACGGTCCTCAAACCGTGTTCCATAGCTGCTCTGGCCGCTTGTTCGGCTGCCGACTGTGCCGCAAAAGGAGTGTTTTTTCTGGACCCTCTGAATCCTAAAGATCCTGCACTAGACCATGACAACGCATTTCCCGCCGTATCCGTAATCGTTACGATGGTATTGTTAAACGATGAACTGATATGTGCAGCGCCGTGTTCAATGTTTTTTCTTTCTCTCCGTTTTGTTCTTTTGACCTTTCTAGGTGCCATTCAACCTACCTCCTTTTCTAAGCTTTTCTTCCTATGGTTTTCGACGGTCCCTTACGGGTTCTGGCATTGGTCTTTGTTCTTTGACCCCTAACCGGTAAACCGGCTCTATGCCTTCTGCCTCTGTAGCTACCGATTTCGATTAATCTCTTAATATTCAACGAGATGTCGCGTCTTAAGTCACCTTCGACGACATAATTTCTTTCAATCGTATTTCTTAATTTCGTAATTTCATCATCATTCAGGTCCTTCACCCTTGTATCGGGATTGATACCGGTTTCGGCCAAAATTTTCTTTGCAGATGTTCTGCCGATTCCGAATATATATGTCAGACCGATCTCAACTCTCTTTTCCCTGGGTAAATCCACTCCGGCAATACGAGCCATTCAATGAGCACCTCCGTTTATTTGACTTTTTTATATATTCACACCAAATAGCCGGAAATTTTAGATTTCCGCAGCCGCGCTATACGGTGATTCATGTCATACTGCTATGCAATATGTCGACTACCCTTGTTTTTGTTTGTGCCTAGGTTCTTTTTCGCAAATGACCATGATTCGTCCTTTGCGTTTAATAATTTTACATTTATCGCATCTTTTTTTAACAGACGGTTTAACTTTCATTTGAAACCTCCTTTAAGGTATCTTATTGCTTACCTCTCCATACAATTCGGCCCTTTGTCAGATCATACGGCGACAATACTACCGTTACCGTATCACCCGGCAAAATTTTAATGTAATTCATTCTTAACTTACCGGATATATGTGCTAGTATCTCATGACCGTTTTCCAATTTGACTCTGAACATCGCATTCGGCAATGCTTCGGTCACAGTGCCTTTTACTTCTATAACGCTTTCTTTAGGCAAATTATAACCCTCCTTTTAAGTGTTGCCGTTTTTAAATGCGGCATCCAATGCTTTCCGAATATCAGAATTGGTTATTCTTTCTCCGGCCTTGATTTTCTCTGCAATGGCCGTTATCCGAATACCGGTATGGCGCACATGCTTCACCTTTTTCAGCTTCGGATTCTCTACTTTCCGTAGATCTCCATCCGCGATGGTGATATAGTCCGGTTCACGCACAGCCAATACCACAAAGACTCTGCCTTTGTCTCTTCCGGCTCTGGAAAGAACCGAATCTCCGGGCTGGAAATCCATTCTTTGTTCCTCCGTATATAGCTGCATCATACTATTATTAACATTTATTGTATTTTTAACCTAATATCCTCATAATCACCTTGTTTACATTCCACTTGCCGAGAATTCCGTCGACGGCTACAAATTTACCCGATTTCTTATAATACTTAATCAACGGTTCGGTCATTTCATGATAAGTCACAAGGCGCGCTTTAACGATTTCCGGCGAGTCGTCCTTTCTTTGTATCAACGGAGAACGACATACGGTGCACAGTTCGTCAGCAGGCTTATCGTAGTCGAGGTTATAGGTTGCCGAGCAATTGGAGCAAACTCTTCTTGCGCCGATACGTCTTATGACCTCTTCGTCGGGAACGATGATGTTGATTACCTTGTCAATTTCCTGTCCCTTTTCTTTAAAGTACCGGTCCAAAGCTTCCGCTTGGTTGATGGTCCGCGGGAACCCGTCCAGTATAAAGCCGTTTTTGCAATCCTCTTCTTCCAGTCTTTCGAAAAGCATTTCACATGTCAGCTCATCCGGAACCAATTGCCCCGCTTTCATATACTCGCCGGCCTTTTGGCCCAGCCGAGTATTGTTCTTGATATGATTGCGAAAGATCTCTCCGGTTGAAATGTGGGGGATACCCAGCTTTTCATACAACAAACCGGCTTGAGTGCCTTTTCCGCTTCCCGGAGCACCTAACAGTATAATTTTCAATTTAATCACCTGCCAAAACAATCCTCATTCCTATTCCAGGAATCCTTTATAATGCCTCATCAGCATTTGCGATTCAATTTGCTGTGCAGTTTCCAGCGCAACACCAACCATAATCAACACGGACGTACCGCCGAACCAAATGCCTTGTATACCGAAAATGATTCCCATTATGCTGGGGAATATGGTGATTAAGGCAAGGAAGATACCGCCGATCCATGTCAGCTTGTTTAATATGCCGGAAATATAATCGGCCGTCGGCTTCCCGGGTCTGATTCCCGGAATAAATCCGCCGTTCTTCTTCAAATTGTTCGCTACCTCGATCGGGTTAAACTGGATAACGGAATAGAAGAAGGTAAAGAACAAAATCAGCAGTGCGTATAAAACGGTATAAATGGGGCCGCCCTGTTTGGACAGCGCAATCAATATTTTACTCGTCGTGTTCGGGGCTACCAGCCCGATAATGGTTTGCGGAAATGCCATAATGGACATGGCGAAAATAATGGGTATTACACCGGACATATTCACTTTAATAGGAAGGTGTGTACTTTGTCCTCCGTACATTTTTCTTCCTACGACTCTCTTGGCATATTGGATAGGAATCCTACGTTCCGCTTCTTGGATATAGACAACGGCTCCAATCACGGCTATAAACATAGCAAGGATGAATATGATTCCGATAATACCAAGAATACCGGCACCAAGTTGTTCGCTCACGTATAAGTTATATAACGTTGCAGCGGCTTGGGGTCCTCTGGAAACAATCCCTGCGAAAATGATTAAGGATATTCCGTTTCCGATTCCCTTTTCCGTAATCTGCTCACCTAACCACATCAAAATTGCCGTTCCCGCCGTAAACGTTAATGTGACGGTAAAAAAGGAAATTACGGATCCACCGTCGGAGACGGCTCTTCTCATGCCGATATATAGCATGGAAGCCTGGAAGAATCCCAGCAGCACTGCTCCGTAACGGACGTACTGCTGTATCTTCTTTCTTCCTTCGTTTCCTTCCTTCTGCAGCCTCTCTAAAGCGGGAATTGCTATGGTTAAAAGCTGCATAATAATGGATGAGTTGATATATGGCGTGATATTCATGGCAAAGATAGATGCATTCTGGAACGCTCCACCCGAAATTATATCGAGAAAACCAAACAACTGACCTTTTTGAACCAGTGCGGCGAATTCTTCGGCCCGCAATCCGGGGATGGGGATAAAAGATCCGACTCTGTAGATGAGAAGCATCAACAGTGTAAAGAGAATCTTTTTCCTAAGGTCCTTGATTTTCCATACGTTTCTCACTGCTTCCAGAGTATTTGCCATGTCATACCACCTCTGCCTTTCCACCTGCAGCTTCTATTTTCTCGGCTGCCGACTTGGTAAATCTATTGGCTCTAACGGTAATCTTCTTTTCGATTTCTCCGTTGCCTAAAATGACGATACCATCGTCTTCCAATTTGCGAATGATATTATTTTCTAACAATACTTGTGCATCCACAACAGCACCGTCTTCAAAATAATTGAGAGCAGACAGGTCTACTTCGGTGTAATGCTTAGCAAACCTTTTGTTGTTGAATCCTCTTTTAGGAATTCTTCTGTACAAAGGCATTTGACCGCCTTCGAAGCCGATTCTGATACCGCCTCCGGAACGCGCTTTTTGGCCCTTATGTCCTCTTCCTGAAGTCTTGCCAAGACCTGAACCGCGACCTCTGCCTTTTCTCTTGCCCTCTTTCCTGCTTCCTGCAGGAGATTGCAATTCGGACAATCTCATTGATGCACACCTCCTACCCTTCTATTTCTTCCACTTTGACAAGATGAGATACGACATTGATCATTCCACGAATACCATCATTGTCTTCATGTACTACTACACTACCGATTTTCTTAAGCCCCAGAGCTTTCAATGTAGCGATCTGATAATCTTTGCACTTAATTATACTTCTTGTCTGTGTTATTTTCAACTTT
This sequence comes from Clostridiaceae bacterium, assembly GCA_012744235.1. Taxonomy (GTDB): domain Bacteria; phylum Bacillota; class Clostridia; order JAAYHZ01; family JAAYHZ01; genus JAAYHZ01. Next base: position 6,785 of record JAAYHZ010000444.1, on the reverse strand, counting down.
GCCACTTCAGATTCCTCCTACCCTAAGATTTCTTCGACGGCTTTTCCTCTGAGCTTGGCAACATCTTCTGCACTCTTTAATTGCTTCAAAGCAATCAACGTAGCATTTACTAAATTATTACTGTTATTCGATCCCAGAGACTTCGTCTTGATATCCTTGATACCGGCCAATTCGACAACGGCACGAACGGCTCCGCCTGCAATAACTCCGGTACCCGGTTTCGCCGGCTTGATCAGCACTTTCGATGCTCCGAACTCACCGATGGTTTCGTGAGGGATAGTTGTATCTATTAAAGGAACTTTGATTAAATTCTTCTTTGCCTTTTCAATACCTTTTCGAATCGCGTCGGGTATTTCGGCCGCTTTGCCTAAACCTGCACCAACGTGTCCGTTTTCGTCACCTACAACTACTAAGGCGCTGAACCTGAAGTTTCTTCCACCCTTAACAACCTTGGTAACACGATTAACGTGCACCAGTTTTTCTTTCAATTCTAATTCATTGGAATAATTACGTTGCAAGTACTTTCCCTCCTTTTGCGTTAAAAGTTCAATCCGGCGCTTCTTGCAGCATCGGCCAGCGCTTTTACTCTGCCATGGTACAAATATCCGCCTCTGTCGAATACGACATCCGTAATGCCTTTTTCAAGAGCTCTTTGTGCAGCCAGTTTGCCCACAGCGATAGCGGCTTCGATATTACCGCCGTACATGCCTTTTAATTCTTTATCCAGAGTTGAAGCAGCCACTAAGGTATGACCCGTACTGTCGTCGATGATTTGTACATATATATGTTTTAAACTACGGTATACGCATAATCTCGGTCTTTCAGGCGTACCCGAAATTTTCTTTCTAATCCGTTCATGCCTTCTTTTTCTTTCTTCGTTTTTATCAGGCTTCTTTATCATCTCAGTTTCACTCCTTTCACTTTAACCCGTTATACCGAACCGGCTTTTCCTTCCTTGCGAATGATAACTTCATCCGCATACTTGATACCTTTACCTTGATAAGGTTCGGGCGGACGTGTAAATCTGATCTTAGCCGCCATTTCACCTACGAGCTGTTTGTCGATACCCTTTACGATAATGGTATTCGCATCAGGAACTTCGTAAGTTATTCCATCCGGTTCTTCCATTTCAACGGGATGGGAGTAACCAACTGTCAAAACTAATTTCTTACCTTGTTTTTGTGCCCTGTAACCGACACCGTTGATTTCTAATTTCTTAGAGAATCCTTCCGTAACACCGACAACCATGTTCTTTAACAAGCTTCTGGTTAAGCCATGTAATGCTCTGTGTTTCTTGTTATTGGTCGGTCTTTTTACCAACAATGTGTTCTCTTCTTGTTCAATAGTCATATCCGGATGAAACGTTTGTGTCAAAGTACCTTTCGGTCCCTTAACCGTTACAAAATTACCGTTATCAATTTTAACCGTAACACCGCTCGGGATGTTAATCGGCAAACGTCCGATTCTTGACATATTCAACACCTCCTGTTCTTCAGATTGAAAACCTTCTATTCGGTTTTTTTCAGATACGCTAGGTGCGTCTCTTTAATTACCATACATAAACCATTACTTCGCCGCCTACGTTGTTTTCTCTTGCAACCTTATCGGTAACAATACCCTTCGACGTAGAAATAATGGCTATTCCCAAACCGCCTAAAACCTTCGGAATATCGTCCTTACCGGCATATACGCGAAGACCAGGCTTGCTTATTCTCTTAATTCCGGAAATTACACTCTTCTTGTCTTTGGTGTATTTCAGTGTGATCCGAATGATGCCTTGCTTATTGTCATCGATGATTTCATACTTTTTGATGAACCCTTCATTAAACAATATTTCAGCAATGGCTTTTTTCGTATTCGATGCCGGAATATCTACAAACTCGTGCCTTGCAGAACCTGCATTACGGATTCTGGTGATCATATCGGCAATACTGTCAGTTATCTGCATTTACTCTACCTCCTAACCCAAATTGGCATTTTGTATCCTTACCAGCTGGCTTTACGCAAACCGGGAATCTGTCCTTTGTATGCCAATTCTCTAAAGCATAATCTACAAACCCCAAATTTACGCATATAGGCATGCGGTCTGCCGCAAAGCTGACATCTGTTGTAAGAACGAGTGCTGAACTTCGGGGTTCTTTTCTGTTTATTGATCAAAGATTTCTTTGCCATGACATTTCCTCCTTAATTCTTACGGAAAGGCATTCCGAGTGCTTCCAATAAAGCTCTGCCCTCTTCATCCGTCTTTGCAGTCGTCACGATGGTAATATCCATTCCACGAATCTTATCGATCTTATCGTAATTGATTTCGGGGAAAATTAACTGCTCTTTAACGCCTAAGGAATAATTCCCTCTGCCGTCAAAGGATGCCGGGTTCACGCCTCTTAAGTCTCTCACTCTCGGAAGTGCGATATTGATCAATTTATCAACGAAATCATACATTCTGTCTCCCCGTAAAGTGACTTTGCATCCAATGTTCATGCCTTGTCTCAATTTAAAGTTTGCAACAGATTTCTTCGCTTTGGTTACGACCGGTCTTTGACCCGAAATGGTCATTAAGTCGTTTATGGCAAACTCGAGGGCTTTCGGATTTTCTTTCAGCTCTCCAAGACCCATATTGATGACGACCTTTTCAAGCCGGGGTATTTCCATAGGTCCCGAGTAACCGAACTTTTCCTTTAATGCAGGCATTACTTCCTGTATATATTTTTCTTTCAATCTTGACATTTACCGAAACCTCCTCTCTTTAATCCTTTTTTCCTTTGCTAATGTTATCTATGATTTCACTGCATTTCTTACAGTATCTTACCTTCGAACCGTCATCCAAATACTTTCTTCCTATTCTGGTCGGCTGCTTGCAGTTTTGGCAGATGAGCATAACATTGGATATATGGATATGCCCCGGTTGCTCGATTCTTCCGCCTTCTTGGTTCATTCCTCGAGGTTTCTTGTGAATCGTCCGGATGTTTACTCCTTCCACTAAAACCTTTCCTTCCTTCGGAAGTACGTCAAGCACTTTTCCCTTTTTTCCTGCATCCTTTCCTGTAAGAACCAATACAGTGTCTCCGGTTTTAACATGAGATTTGATATTCACTTGGTTTCCTCCTTCCTACAGTACTTCAGGTGCAAGAGATAGTATCTTCATATAGTCATTATCTCTAAGCTCCCTGGCTACCGGCCCGAAAATACGAGTTCCTAACGGATTTTTGTCTTCTCGGATAATAACGGCGGCATTTTCATCGAATTTGATATAAGATCCGTCGCTTCTTTTCAATTCCTTCTTTGTTCTTACGATAACGCAGCGAACGACCTGACCTTTCTTAACAACTCCGCCCGGCGTTGCGCTTTTAAAGCTGGCGATTATTACGTCGCCGATTTTCGCATATTTTTTGCCCGAGCCGCCGAGAACTTTTATACACATCAATTCTTTAGCGCCGGTATTATCGGCTGCTTTGAGCATTGTTTGCTGTTGTATCATTACGAATACCTCCTTAGCCGTTTAACGAGCTTTTTCTAAAATTTCTACCAGTCTCCATCTTTTTTGACGGCTTAATGGTCTGGTTTCCATAACCAATACTTTGTCCCCGATTCTGCACTCGTTATGCTCGTCATGGGCCTTAATTTTGCTTGTTCTCTTAATCGTTTTATTATATAAAGGGTGTCTTACGATGTCCTCTACCGAAACCACAATGGTTTTATCCATTTTATCGCTGACAACTCTTCCTACTCTGGTTTTTCTCAAATTCCTTTCAGACACTTAAGTTCTTCCTCCTTCCCATGCTCGTAAGGGATCTTAGCAGCTATTGTGCTTTCATTCCTTCGATTTCTCGTTGCCTAATAATCGTTTTAATCCGAGCTATATCCTTTTTAACCGCTTTAATTTGCATAGGATTCGCTAACCGGCTTGTAGCATGCTGAAATCTGAGTTTGAACAATTCCGATTTAAGCTCTCTCAATTCCTCGTTAAGTTCACCCATTGTCATTTCTCTCAATTCATTAGCCTTCATTCGCTTCACCATCCGTTTCTTTTTCTTTCTTCACTATTTTGCACTTAATGGGAAGTTTATGCGATGCAAGCCTGAATGCTTCTCTCGCCTCGTCTTCGGGAACGCCGGCGATTTCAAACATAACTCTGCCCGGTTTTACGACTGCTACCCAATATTCCGGTGCTCCTTTACCGCTACCCATTCTGGTTTCGGCGGGCTTTTGTGTAATGGGCTTATCCGGGAATATCTTGATCCAAACCTTTCCGCCCCTGCTGGTACGTCTTGTCATGGCGACACGTGCCGCTTCAATTTGGTTGCTCTTGATCCAGCCGGGTTCCATAGCTACTAAACCGAATTCACCAAAAGTGATGGTGTTCCCTTTATTTGCTTTTCCTTTGATAACTCCTCTTTGAGTTTTTCTGTATTTAACCCTCTTGGGCATTAACATAATCAAACGCCCCCTTCCTCTTTTTCTTCCTTGATGGGAAGAACTTCTCCCTTAAAGATCCAAACCTTGATACCGATTTTACCGTAGGTGGTGTTAGCTTCGGCAAAACCGTAGTCGATATCGGCACGCAAGGTCTGCAAGGGAATGGTCCCTTCGCTATAATGTTCTCTTCTTGCAATTTCGGCACCGTTTAAGCGTCCGCCCACTTGAACCTTGATTCCTTTCGCTCCGGCCTTCATTGCTCTCATCATAGCTTGCTTCATCGCTCTTTTATAGCTGATTCTTCTTTCAATTTGTGCAGCAATGTTTTCCGCTGTCAATTGCGCATTGATATCCGGCTTTTTCACTTCGGTAATGTTAATCAGAACGCTCTTGCCGGTGAGTTTTTCCACTTCTTTTCTCAGCTGCTCGATGCCTGCTCCGCCCTTACCGATGACAATACCGGGCTTCGCCGTGCTAATATTCAGCTTCAGCTTGTTTGCCGCTCTTTCGATTTCTATTCTTGCAATTCCTGCTTGGTATAAAGCGTTTTTAATGTATTTACGAATTTGAACGTCTTCTACAAGTAATTTAGAAAATTCTTTCTTTGAAGCATACCATCTTGTATCCCAGTCCTTGATAATTCCAATCCTCATACCATGCGGATTAACTTTCTGTCCCATGCTTCACCCTCCTAAGCTTGCTTTTCCTTTAAAACTACAGTAATGTGACTTGTGCGTTTTCTGATTCTTCCGGCTCTCCCTCGTGCCATCGGTCTGAATCTCTTCAGCGTAGGACCTTGGTTTGCGTAAATTTCAGCTACATACAACAAGTCTCTGTCCAACTCGTTATTATTAACGGCATTGGCTTCCGCAGACTTTAACAGCTTGTAAAGAATTTCCGAAGCTGCCCTAGGTACGTTCTTTATAATTCCGTATGCCGTATCTAAGGATTTCCCTCGGATCAAGTCAATAACCAGCTTGGCTTTGGTAGCGGGAATGCGGACATTCGTTACCGATGCACGGCCTTCATCCTTACCGATGCCGAGGATCTTCTTTTCTTTTTTGGTTAAGAGGGCAGGCCTCTTGGATTTTGCATGTGTTGCATTATATACTTTAAGCAAAGAGTCTTTCTTTTCGAGAAGTTCCTCTTTGGACATAACTTTCTTTTCCAAATTCAATACCTCCTTTAGGTCTCAGGATTTCTTGTACTCTACTTAGCCGCTGGTCTTTTCACCTTTAGCGTGACCTCTGAAAGTCCTGGTAGGAGCAAATTCGCCTAACTTATGGCCTACCATTTCCTCTGTTATATAAATAGGAACGTGTTTCTTACCATCGTGTACGGCTATAGTATGACCGACCATCTGCGGGAAAATCGTAGATGCCCTCGACCAAGTTTTGATTACTCTCTTCTCGTTCTTGGCATTCATTTCTTCAATCTTCTTCAACAGTTTGGGCATTATATACGGTCCTTTTTTTAACGACCTGCTCATTCGTCATCCTCCTTTCAAGTATCAACCTTTACGTCTCTTCACGATATACTTATCAGAGCTCTTTTGTTTGTTACGAGTCTTGTATCCAAGAGTCGGCTTACCCCACGGCGTAACCGGTCCGGGCATTCCGATAGGAGATCTGCCTTCTCCTCCTCCATGAGGATGGTCAACAGGGTTCATAGCGCTACCGCGAACGGTGGGTCGGATGCCCATCCAACGTTTTCTACCTGCTTTACCGATGATAATGTTTTCATGCTCGATGTTACCTACCGTACCAATGGTCGCTCTGCAATTAATGGGCAGTCTTCTCACTTCACCGGACGGCAGACGAACCTGTGCGTATTTGTCTTCCTTTGCCATTAATTGAGCGGCATTTCCGGCCGATCTTGCGATTTGTCCGCCTTTACCCGGCTTCAATTCGATGTTATGAATAATGGAACCGACAGGCATATCGGAAAGAGGTAAACAGTTGCCGACGCGAATATCAATGCCTTCTCCGGAAAGAACCGTATCTCCTACCTTCAATCCGTCGGGAGCAACAATATATCTTTTTTCACCGTCTGCGTAGTACAACAAAGCGATAAATGCCGAGCGATTCGGATCGTACTCTATTGCTTTAACCGTTGCCGGAATATGGTCCTTGTCTCTCTTAAAATCAATTACTCTATATTTTCTTCTAACTCCTCCACCCTGATGGCGAACCGTTATTCTACCGTTTGCATTTCTACCGCCGGTTTTCTTTAACGGGGCAAGAAGGGATTTTTCGGGTTCTTTTTTCGTAATTTCTGCAAAGGCGTTACCTGTCATCCCTCTTCTCCCGGGAGTTGTAGGTTTGTATGTTTTTATTGCCATTTGTTTCACTCCTTATCCAAACGTGAAC